>CANIBZ010000027.1 GCA_947466425.1 Flavobacteriales bacterium | reverse complement strand
GTGCGTTTCACTTATTCAGCCGACGTTACCGTTCCGAAAGAATTAATGGCTTTAATGTCTGCTGAAAATCCGCAAGTGAAATCACTAGATGGAAAGTATCACTTCGAAATGAAACAACGTATTCCATCATATCTATTGGCTTTAGCTGTTGGAGACGTGGCATTTAAATCGTTGAGTGAAAATACTGGAGTGTACGCCACTGCTGATATGTTGGAATTGGCTCGCAACGAATTTTCAGACATGCCCGGCATGGTAAAAGCAGCAGAAGATTTATATGGTCCTTATGCATGGGAGCGGTACGATGTTTTGGTTCTTCCCGGCGCGTTTCCTTTTGGTGGAATGGAAAATCCAAGATTGACGTTTGCAACCCCAACCATATTAGCTGGAGACAAATCGTTGGTTTCGCTTATCGCACACGAGCTAGCCCACAGCTGGAGCGGGAACTTGGTGACCAACGCCACATGGAACGACTTCTGGTTGAATGAAGGTTTCACGGTTTATTTCGAGCAACGCATTATGGAATCGCTTTATGGAAAAGCTAAAGCAGAAATGCTGGCCACGCTTGCGCGTCAAGATTTGAATGCAACGCTCGCAGAACTTCCAGCAGAAGATACACATTTGAAGCTAGCGCTGGAAAATAGAAATCCAGACGACGGCATGAACGACATCGCCTACAACAAAGGCTATTTCTTTCTTCGAACCATAGAAGAGAAAGTGGGAAGAGAGAAGTTCGATGCGTTCTTGAAGAACTACTTCCAATCGCATGCATTCGGCGTTATGACTACTGAAGGATTCATAGACATTTTAACAACTGAACTTTTAACCAAGGAGCAGTCAGATGCTATTGGAATTGACGAGTGGATTTATTCAGCCGGATTGCCTGCGAATACAGCTGTTGTTCAATCGGCAGAGTTAGAGAAAGTAGATGAACTTCGCTTGAAGTGGGAAGGAGAGGAGATCACGAACAAAGATCTTCCATGGAACAATTGGAGTTACCAAGAACGCTATCGCTTCTTGTCGAATGTGAACTACAACCTGTCGCTCACTAAAATTCAATCTTTGGATGAGAGCTTCCACATTTCGAAAATTGGAAATTCAGAGGTGCTCTTTGCATGGCTCATGTTATCCATTCAAGCGAAGAATGAAGCGGTATTCGCAGACCTAGCGACCTTCTTAGAAAAAGTGGGAAGAAGGAAATTCGTCGCCCCGTTATATGAAGCTTTGGAGAACAACGGATATCATGTCACAGCATTGAGCATTTACGCGCATTGCAGAGGGAACTACCATGCAGTGACTCAGAACACTGTTGACGAGACCTTGCATTATTTCGAAAAGTAGAAACGAAATTTTTAAATTTAATTGGAAGAGAGCGAAGCTCGTTTCAACTTAAATTACCATTCATGAAGATACGGATTTCAATAATGTTGGTGATGTTTTTTCTATCGCTTGTGAGCCATGCGCAACAACGAGGAAAGGTCATTTCATTCAACACCAAGAAACCCATTAGCGGAGCAGTGGTGAAGTGGAGCAACGGAAAGCAATTCGCTGTTACCGATGAGCAGGGCGAATTTGATATTCCAAGTTCAAACAACGGATACGTGGTTCAATCCATCGGGTACTACGATTACACAACTACGAAAATTGGAAGACTCATTGAACTGACCGAGCAGATTTATCAGATGCCTGTCATAAGCATTACAGATAAGCCCGACAGCGTTTTCGGAAGTGTGAAATATTCTGTGGGCGATTTTGTTTGGTGGAATGGAAAACTGACCATGTTGCTTTACGAACACGAAAAACTGCTCAAACCCGCGAATGAAAAGCGCGATTTGTGGGAAGACGCTTGGATAGCACAGATAGATTCTTTTGGGAAAATTGTGACTTCCTTCCACATTAATGAGCCAGCAGAGCGTTTTCATCTCACTCCGACAGGACTTTGTTTCGTTCTTACTGAGAATTCTGTTTTTCAACTTCAATCCGAACCATTTTTGCATCTAGATAAGTTGAGCTATGAATCTTTTCGACAAGAGTATGAGCCCATTTGCGGATTCCTTAATTCGAACATTGTCTTTCACACCTTCACCGAAGAATACCCAGAATTCAGTTATTATATGTTGAAGGAAGACAATGACAATCCGATTGAACTGGAACATGTGGCCGATTCCTTAACCATGGAGTTGTTCAAGTCTGAGTACAAATACATGAACGGAAGAGCGAAGCGTATTGCTTATCAGTATGAATTGGATTACGGCGTTCCGAAGGAGATTGTTGCCGGACAGATGACGCAGTTCAAAGAGAGTCCGTATTACCAAGATCCCATAGCAAAGATTATTCAGTTGGAAGATCACTGGTCTATTTTCAATGTTTCACAAAAGACGGTAATAACCGTGAATGCCGAAGGAACGGTAATGAATCGCTTGAAAATGGAAGGTCCCCGGAATTTGGCCTCAATTCCAGCGAAAGAAAAAATTTTATCTACTCAATTCGATTCTGAAAAGAAGGAAATGATATGCTTTACCCAACTTCGAACAGGAGAATCCATGTTGAATTTATTGAAGGAAGACGGAACTCTTGAATTGAAAAAGAATCTCTATTGGCAGCATATCCGGAATCCACAAATAAAAAACGGCAGAGTGTATTACCTCTACCGTCCTTTTGAAAGTCGTAATAATTGGTACTTATACTCTGAGTAATTACACCACGTGATTCCAATTGTGCGTGTCGTTCTCTCTTCCGCGTTTCACGCGATCCAAGTATAAAGCAACTTTAGGAGCAAACTCCCAAGTTGAGTATTCATTCAGGTTGAAATCTTCACCGTCTAGGCAAATGGTTCGAATAGGAGCAATGGTAGCCGCAGTTCCTGCCCCAAAAGCCTCGTTAATTTCGCCGCTGCGAAGTCCTTCAATGAGCTCAGTAACAGCAATTCGCTTTTCAACTACTACATATCCCCAGTCGCGAGCAACTTGAAGAATAGAGTCGCGCGTAATACCACTTAAAATAGAATCTGAAAGTTGCGGTGTCATAATGGTGTTTCCCTTGCGGAACATTACGTTCATGGTTCCACTTTCTTCCAAATACTCGTGACTTTCAGCGTCGGTCCACAACAATTGGTTATATCCTTCGTCTTGTGCTTTTTTAGTTGGAAGTAAAGCGGCAGCATAGTTTCCAGCGGCTTTCGCAGAACCTGTTCCGCCGTGCGAAGCACGCGAGTAGTGGTGTTCAATCTTCACCTTCAATTCAGAAGTGTAATAACTTCCAACCGGACTGGTGAAAACCACAAACATGTAACTATCGCTTGGTTTTACACCTACATATTCGTCAATGGCAAACATATGCGGACGAATGTAAAGTGCTTCTCCGTCAAGGGTAGGAACCCAATTGCGGTCCAATGAAATAAGTTGTTCAACGCAGTGGACGAAAACGTCTTCGGGCAGGGTAGGCATGCACAAGCGCTCAGCGCTGTGGTTCATGCGTTTCGCGTTTTCTTCTGGACGAAAAATAAAAACTTCGTTATCGGTATTACGAAAAGCCTTCATGCCTTCGAAAATGGCTTGGCCGTAGTGAAGTGAACTAATAGCTGGAGAAAAATGCAAAGGACCGTAAGGTTGAATAACGGGCGCGCCCCATTCTCCGTTGTGGTATTCCATGACTAACATGTGATCCGAAAAAACATGACCAAAACCGAGGTTGTCCCAATCTACTTGGTGAATGCGGCTTTCAGTAACTTTACGAATCTCAATCGGTTTTTGTGTAGCTATCATTGAGCGGGTTGATTGATTCCCTAAAAAATTAGGAATCCAAAAATAACACAATTCTTCAGACTTTAAGCATTCGCTGAAGGCGCGAACAAAAATTTGTTAGGACTTACCAATTCTTTCTTAACGGCATACATAACAATTGCAGCTGTATTGTTCACTCCAAGCTTCTGCATAATGTTCTTTCTATGCGTGTTCACGGTGTGCGTGGAAAGGAATAGTTTTTCCGCAATCTCAACATTGGTGTAGCCTTCGGCAATGAGCGTAATGACTTCATTTTCTCTGTTGCTTATGGTTGTGGGCTCGCAGTCGTATGTGGCCACAGCTAAATCCTCAACATCAATGGCTTCCTTGCGTATACGATCGACAATATTTCCACAAAAGAAAACACTGCCAGCAGCTGTTTCTCGAACCGAATCAAGAATCTCATTCACGTCACAGTCCTTGCGTATGTAGCTGGTTACTCCAGCACGCAAGGCATTCACAATGGTTGCTCCACTTTGGTCAGCCGTTAAGGCTACAACTTTCATTCTAGGTTGAAGACGCAAGGCCTTGGTAATCGTGTCAACAGAAAATCCAGGCGCAGTAAAGTCCATTAAAAGAATATCTGCTTCGAAAGAAACCAGCAAATTATACAAGCTCTCAGAACTTGATGCGTCACCTATAATCTCTATGTTTTCGTAATTGGAAAAGATAGAATGAAGCCCTGTTTGGACAATCTGACTGTTATCGGCAATGATTAATCGAATCATGCCGCGAAGATATGTTAAGTAAAACGATTCTAAATAAGAAATGACTTTTATTTCTTTTCGCTTAGTCGGTATATAATCTGAATTCCCATTCTCATGCGACTTTCGGCTTCTCCTGATGGAATGGCGGATTGAATTTTTTGTTGGAAGTTAATTCCGTATGCCCATCTTCCCTGGTAGGCATCAATGGCGAAGTTGGCCCAAGTTTGATTTCCTCCGGTTGAAATTTCAGCAATGCCATAGGAGAAATCTTGATTTTGATTTTCGAAGGCGAGACCAATTTGGGGCATAAGCGTAAGTCGTGAGCTTTCCATATTCAATCGATAAAAAGCTACAGCTGAGAGCGCTGTCGAATTTCCAAATTGATAACTCAATTCGTTTTTGGAATAGAGACGCTCTTGGGCATTCAGCGCAAGGCCTAAACTTTTCCTTCGGAAGACATAATACAAATTGAAGTTATAGGCATAAGCCCCTTTCCCCAATTGAAAATTCGCTGGTAGGCGAAGAAGCGTTTCGTCTCGTTGCATGTATTTTCCTGTTGGAAGGGCGAGTCCAATTCCAACGGTCAGAATGTGCTTGCTCGTTCGGAAAGAACTGTCGGAAGAATTAATCAAGATTCTTGACGCCCCCATTTGAATATCGCCAAGACCTTTGATTTGAGTGGTTCGAGCTGTTTCAATTCGCGTGTTTATTCCCAATGGAACACTTAGAGAATAAATCATTTTTTTTGAAGTGAATTTTCGAAAGGTGAACTCTTGTTGCAAGTAGTGGTCTTCTCGAATAATGCTAGTTGGCAAAGGGCTGCTGAATGAAGCAATGGGATGAATAGCCGAGAAGTAATTCATTCGAAAAGCGAATTGGTTCTGTCCGAAAAGAGGAATAACTCCTTGGAAATTACCCGATGCACCTCCTCCGCAACCGTCACATGCGGAAGAGGAAAGTGAGGCTGCCAAGAACAGCCCCACTATGTGAAATTTGAAATTCATCTTATTGATGTAAATGTTCGAAGGAAATTGAACCGATAATATTCAACAAGAAGGTTTCACTTTCAGGTGTTCCAACTAGAATCGTATCCATAACCGATGGCGTAGTTCCATTCGCAAAGAGATTTTCCATGTCCATACTCATGTGAATCATGGGAGCAGCGTTCGGAGAAATAGATAGAATGGTTCCAAAGTCAAATACGGGAGAATAAGCTGGGCCGTTTGAACCAAAAGCTGAATAGTTAAATCCAACGTTCGCCACACTTCCAATAAAATTACCGAAAACGGAAGATGTGTCAGTTCCTATCGCAAATTGAACACCCGTGTAATCGCCATTCGGAATATTGGTAAGGCTTGTCGTTGCTGTATTTGGTATCGATAAATTTATTTTGTGGTTTACAGCCGTTTCGTAAAAACTCCCATCTGTCTTAATAAGTCTTACGTGCGATATCCAGTAGTTTCCAGAGGAAAAAATAACAGTATCTCCAGTTGCAGATACAAGCGGCGTAGTCACCTGAAAGGCGCTAGCTCCGAACATGTGCTCCATTTCTAACTCAAGGTTTCCTGCAGTTCCTGTGGGTTCTTCCAGGTGATCTCTTCTGCAAGAAGAAAAAGAAAAAAGAATAACAGCAGCAAAAGCCGCGTAAATGAAATGTTTCATAAATGAAGTGAATTGATTTGTTTGTTTGAATGAAAAGTATGAGCTAGGGTTTAAGCTCAATTGAAAAACAAATCAAATCAACAAGGCGGATGCTCAATTTCCAACAAAGGATCTTGAACATGTCCTTCGTTATGAAAGGCAAAAGAGGGATTTTCTTCCACCAAAACAGAGAATTGAAAATCGGTTGATTTCGGACAATCGAATGCACTGAGTTGCAACTGCAGAACTAAATCAAGCGCTTCCTTCGACGCGTCTTTTTCCTTAGATGCCGATTTCAACTGTTTCTTCAAGGCACATTTTCCATTACAGTCCATATTCGGATTGTTCTTGTTCGCACAAAGAACTTCTTTGTAATAAGAAAAGTTAATCATGTAATTCAACGAATATCCCGATTTCACAAGCGTTGGGGCAAGTAAAACAAGAAAAAGCGAAAGAGCTAAAATTCGTTGCAAAGTATTCGACTAAAGTGAGCGCAAGTTAATACCGCTAGCTGTAACTTTGCCCCGCAATGACGAAATTTTTCTTTTTCATTTCAGTATTTACCCTTTTCACGTTGATTATTGACTTTTATTCTTACCAAGGAATAAAACAATTGACGGAGAAATACTCAGATTTCTGGAGAAAGCTCTGGCGTCGCCTATTTTGGGTGCCTTCAATCATGGCTTTGATTCTAATTGTAATTGTATTTATTGGTTCAGAGAAGGAAGTGAAGGGAAGTAATTTCAAGTTCTTCTACTTTGTAACAGGATTCATTTTTATAGCACTCGCACCGAAAGTGGTCTTCTTAGTCTTCCATTTCATGAACGACTTGGTTCGAATAGTGAAGTGGATTGTTCGGAAACTAAAAGGACTTTTAGCCAAAAACGAGAACACCAACTTCGAAGAGAAAGAATCCGATAAAATGACGCGCTTTCAGTTTTTCAATCAAGTAGGCTTAGGAGCTGCAGCTGTTACCATGGGCGCCACGTTTTACGGCATTTTCAGAGGGAAGTACGATTTTCGCGTTTGTGAAGAGTCTATTTCATTCGCCAACTTACCGAAGTCGTTCAACGGATTGCGCATTGTTCAAATCAGTGACGCTCATTTAGGAAGCTTTTTAGATAACAGTTTCGAAGAGGTAGATGCTGCGCTGAAACGCATCAACGATTTAAATCCAGATGTTATTTTCTTCACAGGAGATTTAGTAAACAACCTTGCAGATGAGGCAGAGCCTTGGGTGAATTATTTCCAACAACTGCACGCCCCGCTCGGTAAATTTTCCATTCTAGGAAATCACGATTATGCCGAATACGTCTACGATCCGAATGATCCGGCTAATGCACAGATTTTAGCAGATAACATGAAGCAGCTCGAAACGGTGCACGCGCGCATGGGCTTTCGTTTATTGAAAAATGAAACCGTAGAGCTGGAAAAGCAAGGCGAGAAAATTTCTTTGATAGGAATTGAAAACTGGGGAAAGGGACGTTTTTCAAAACACGGAAAGCTCGATGTGGCCATGACTAACATGCCTCAAAACAGCTTTAACATTTTGCTTTCTCACGATCCTAGTCATTGGGAGGCACAAGTGCTCGGGCAGCAAAACATTGACGTAACATTTTCCGGACATACGCACGGCGCGCAATTCGGCATTGAAGCCCCAATGCTTCACATCAAAGCGAGCCCTTCACCTTGGTTTGGCTACAAACGTTGGGGAGGCCTGTACCAAGAGGGAAATCAATACTTGTACGTAAACAGAGGCTTCGGATTTTTAGGATTTCCAGGTCGCGTAGGCATGCCCCCAGAAATCACATTGGTGACAATATTTTCGGCTTAATCGAGTTTCTGAAACAAGATGTTAATAACCTATGATATACATTAGGTTAATTTTGGAAACCTTTTTTATTTATATTTGGTAAGCCTTTTAGGGAATATGTCAAATCAAGAAGTAAAACAACTGCAGCACATTCATGCCGACTACCACAAAGTAGTGGGTGATGTGTTATTAGAGGCAAGCGCTGAGTTGCTTGTGTTTGCTCATTTTGGCGACTTTACTCCGAATAGAAACGAGCATATTCTAGAAGCCATTTCGTGCACCGACATCAATAAAAAAGACCTTCGTCAAACCACCAAGCGTGTTGTAACTGTTCTAGTTGAAATGTTGCAAAACATTTCTATTCATGGCGAAAGGGGTGAGAACGGATTAATGAATGCCTACTGCGTTGTGGCTAAAGGAAATGATTATTTCCGCCTGTGCACCGGGAATATACTGAATGTGTCGGCAGCGAAATCACTTATGCGTCGTCTAGAATTACTCACGGAATTCGATAAAGAAGATCTTCGAACGAAGATTCGTCAGCGTCTGAAAGACGAAGGTCTAAGCGATAAAGGCGGTGCTGGTTTAGGCCTGTTGACTATTGCGAAGAAAGCTGAAAAAGGATGGTCGTATCGTTTCGATTTAATGGAAAAGGATATGGTTTATTTTCAGTTGAACGTTTCGGTTCCAATGGTAGAAAAATAATGAGAGTTCTTCTTTTTTTGAGTGCGTTTTTTCTTTTTAATTCCTCCATATTTTCTCAAAATAAAATTTATAAATTCGATTTAAGTATTGTTGAGTCAAAAGGTGCGTCCCTTGGTGAAGGATTGAAATCTTCCGATTACGAAATTCAATTGCGCGCTGCGCAACAGGCAGCCACATGGGGAAAGGCAGAGCATATTCAAGATCTGATATTTCTACTTTTCAATTTAAGAAATTCAATTACGCTTCCGAAGCACTACGAAACTATGGCTGCTGCGGCTTATGCACTTGGACAAATTGAAGGTTCCGATGCGCAACGCGTGGAAGCGCTGCAAACAACAGTTTTAAATGCCGTTGATAAGAAATTGGTTAAAGAATCTTGGATAGCTTTAGCTAAGTTGCTGCCCGAAACTGCTTCATTAGGTGTTCGTCTCGAAGACGCAATGAAAATAGTAGCCGACTACAGAAGAAAACCAATAATCCCTCACGACCAATATGCTTGCTTGGCTTTGGCTGCACGTAAGAGAATCAATCAAAGCGATTTTGTAAAATCAATTTTGAATTACGATGATATTCTAAATTGGGAAGAAGAAGCGCGTGTGGCTTTGGCGCAGGTTCTCTCAAGAACAGATTATGATTTTCTATCTGGAAATGCACCGAGCGATACGCTTTACAAATCGAAAGTGAAGCGTTGGGTTGAAAATGAAAAGTCGAAATACGTTCGTCTTCAATTTGGAAGATTAGCCAGTCGTTATGAATGGTGGACGTTGCTCAACGATTTAGCTTGCAGCGAAGACGAGCAAATAGCGGAACCAGCCATTCAAGTGTTGCTCGCCAAAGATTCGACGTTTGTTCCTAATATTTTTTGGGTTGACTTAAAGAAGAAAGCCAGCGCCTTCAACTACATGCGGGTGGGCATTCATTTCAACCAATTCAATTTCGATCAGATTCGAGAAGTCTTGCGCTCAATGCCAGACAACAGCCGCGAGCAAATAGAATTAGCTGGTGTATGGAATGCAAACGGACATCCCGATGCGCAGAATTTCATCATGCACAAGTATTCAGAAGCAGAAGATTTGTTTCACAGAATACTGTGGGTGCGTCAGATGTCGAACTCTTATTTATTCATAGACTCGTTGGTCATAAACGACTTTCCAACCGCTCCACCTGCTTTGCAATATGCCATTACCGAATGTGTGCTCGATTACGCAAAGAGCAATCCGAAATACAACGAGATGTTTTTTCCGGGCTGGTTCGCGGTGTTGTGGACCTCTCAAGATGCCGGTGTGCTATCGCTTTTAGCATCCTGGGCGAGAGAGAATTCCGAGCGTTTGAAAGGAAATGCATTTTTAGCAAATACTATCAAACAGGCGCTACCGCTATTTCAACGAACTGAGAATATCGAAACCTACAATGAATTGGTAGGTGCGTTCAATGCGACACAACCAGATTCGATTCAACTAACAATGTTGGTAGCGAATAAGCTTCCCTTTCCTTCCGAAAAAGAATGGAAAAAGAATCAATCGTGTAAGGTGAAATTGAAAACAGATGTTGGAACCGTTGTAATCAAATTGAATGGATTGGCCGCACCTGAAAGCGTGTCGAATTTGTTGAAGTTGTGCAAAGATCATTATTACGACAGCATAGCATTTCACAGAGTCGTTCCGAATTTCGTTGTTCAAGCAGGCTGCACGCGCGGAGACGGCATGAGTGGAATGCCTTATGTGATTTCTTCGGAATTCACAGGACATAATTTTGCGCCTTTGCACATCGGAATGGCCAGTGCGGGTAAGCACACCGAAAGTGCGCAGTGGTTCATTACATTGGCTTACACTCCAAATTTGAACGGACGCTACACCGAATTCGGTGAAGTCGTAAGAGGAAAAAAAGTGTTGCGAAAAATTCAAGTGGGAACACGAATTCGTTCGATGCGTGAACAACATTTATTTTGAATTGTAGTTGAGTTATGGAAACTCAAATTCCGATGAAATTAAAATTAATCTTACCCTTGTTCATGATTGCTTTAGCTTCTTGCGCGCAATCGAACAAAGAAAATCCCAAAGGAGAAATTATGAAAGTTGAAATGAACGATACGTTGGAAGTCGCCACCCTTGCGGGCGGATGTTTTTGGTGTGTGGAAGCGGTATACGCTAATGTGAATGGAGTAACGAAAGTAGAGTCGGGATATGCAGGCGGATTCGTGAAGAATCCAGCATACAAGGAAGTTTGTAACGGAACTACAGGACACGCAGAAGCTGTTCAGGTTTATTTCGACCCAAGAAAGGTTTCTTTTTCTCAATTGCTTGAAATCTTTTTCGTGGTTCACGATCCTACAACATTGAACAGACAAGGTCCAGATTCGGGGACACAATACCGCTCTGCGATTTTTTATCACAACGAAAAACAAAAAGAGTTGGCCATGAAGGCCATTCAAGCCATTAACGAAACAGGCGAATGGGGCGCCAATGCTGTGACCGAAGTGACGGAATTCACCAATTTCTACAAGGCAGAGAATTACCATCAGGATTATTATGCATTGAACGGTGAACAACCTTATTGCAGAATCATGATTACGCCGAAGCTTGAGAAATTCAAAAAGCGTTTCGGAGAACTCGCGAAATAGTTTTTTCTGTTTTCTGAATTGCCTTAACTTAGACAACCAATTGATTCACAAACGAGTCTTTTGGAAAACCTAAGACATGAAAAAACTATTACTCTCCTTTGTAATCATTTCTTCTGCGTATTCGAGTTCGGCGCAATTCGTTGTCGATTCCATCTTAAATCAAAGTTCGGCACTGGAAAATTTGTTTTTAGCGAATGGAATATTCGTCAACAACATATCTTTCACAGGAGATACAGCTCAATTTGGAACTTTCTCTGGAGGTGATGCTGTTAATTTAGGCATAACCAACGGCATAGTCATGTCCAACGGTCATGCGCAATACGTAATGTCGAATAATAATTCATCTCTCGCGAATGTTGGTGTGCTTTCAAACAATACTGATTTGAATTCACTAACGGGTTTTCCAACCTATGACTTAGCAAAAATTGATTTTGATTTTGTAGCGACTGGAGACAGCATGACGTTTCAATTTGTATTCGGATCACAAGAATATCCTGAATGGGTTGGAAGCAGTTTCAATGATGTTTTTGGTTTTTTCGTGAGTGGGCCTGGAATTACAGGAACATTTTCAAATGGAGCACAGAACATTGCGCTCGTTCCAGGAACTGGTGATTTTGTGTCCATAAATACCATTAACGGAACGCTTAATTCGAGTTTGTATATCTCCAATGTCATTGATACAATAATGAATCAAAATTCAGGAACGATGCGTCCAGACGGTTATACCGTTCCAATGTTCGCTTCTATAAGCGGATTAGTTGTAGGTGAGACTTACCATATTACTCTAGCTCTTGCCGATGCAAGTGATGGCGCGTTAGATTCTTGGGTGTTCTTAGGAGGAAATTCGTTCCAACAATTCTGCACCGTGAACTTCTTGGAAGAAGCCAATGACAGAGGGGCGCAACAATGCTTGCTTTCGCAAGTAAAGGCCGATTTAGATTACACCGTTTTCTGCGGAACAATAACTTTGGAGAATCAATCGCAAGTGAACCTTAACGTCGCTAATGCCTATTACGAAATGGGCGATGGTAACACAATTGCAGCGCATGCAACAGATGTGTATTCTTATATTACTCCAGGAAACTACACTGTGAAGTTGGTGCAAGAAACCATCGACGGTTTCACAGCGAAATACACCTTGGGAACTTTTCCAATTTCTGAGATTATGCCGAGTGAGCCATTCATTTCACAAAACGGATCAATTGTAAGTATCGACAACTACGATCCAAGCTGGTTGGTTTCTTGGTTTGTTTCGGTGGATGGTGGTTTCTCCTACACCGAATTGGAAGGCATAACTACTCCTTCTTTCGACGTAACCGGAATTGTTTCAGATGGAACCTTTATCTATGCCGGAATTAGCAACGGTTGCTTGAACAATTCGGTAGCTCAAGCGGTGGTGGGTGTTAACGAACTTCACGAGAATTCGTTCAGTGTTTATCCGCAACCAGCAGATCAAGAAATTTTCTTTTCGAATGTGAACGAACCAAAGACTGTTAAAGCCTTCGATGCAACAGGTAAGCTTGTGTTAATGGAAAACAATGTTTCGAGTGTTCTGAACATTTCAACGTTGTCTCCTGGATTTTATGTTTTACATGTAACCAACAGAAACGGAAAGCAAGAGCGTGTGAGTGTGATGGTGAAGTAAGAAATGCTGAAAGAAGAATTTAAATATTTTTGGAAGGGAGCGCGATGGTTCGCGCTCCTTCCTGTTTTATATCTCGCGTTGCTCTTTATCAATCATCGTTTCCAGTTGAGCGATTTCAATGTGTATTACGGTGCTGCCGATGCACTGATCAATGGTGAGCAAGTGTATGGAAAGGCCTTCGGATTGTCGAGTGGATTTTATAAATACTCTCCGGAAATTTTAGTTCCATTTCTTCCTTTGGCGTTGTTGAAGTATGACGTGGCTGCGGTCTTGTTTTATCTGATCAATACCGGAATTATTCTATTGCTGTTGAAGGAATTCAAACAAACTTTTTTCAAGTCGTTAGAATGGGGAAGGGAAGTGTGGTTCTTTTTAATCGCAACTGTTTTGTTTTTCGGAGATCAGCTAGAACGCGAATTGTTCTTAGGAAACGTCAATGCGCTTCTGCTCTTGCTAACGCTTTGGTCTGTGCGTTCTATTGAGAACAATCAACGCGCAAAGGCCGGCCTTATATACGCTGTAGTCTTGTGTTTCAAGATTCATTTCCTAATTCTCCTTCCATATTTCATTTTGAAAAAAGAATGGAAGGTTCTGCTGTATACAATAATCGGTTTATTCGGAATGGCAATCACCTTATTCATTTGCGTTCCTAACAGATTTGTGGTCCTTCATTCACAATGGCTGAAGGCCGTTCAAGCGCACAACGTACAATTGGATCACAGTCCGAATACGATTTATTTCTTCATTCAAAAAATTCTTTCTTCCATGCACATGGCGGTAATTCCGATAGCTGCGGTGCTCATTGGATTGGCTCTTGCGGGAATGACTTACTTGAAATTTATTTGGAAGAATATTGGGAAGGGTTTTCAATCAAACGAAGCGCTCATTCTTCTGGCATTAATTCCAGTTTTAACGCACACCGACACGGAGCATTTCTTGTGGGCAATGCCGTTCTTTTTAATGTTGCTCATTTCCATTTCAACATGGAATAAAAAAGGAAAAATTACAGCTGCTATAGTGCTTCTTTGTGCATCCTTTCCATTCCTTTTCAACAGTCCAGATATTGTTGGAAAGGGGCTTTCGAAACAACTCGATGAAGGAGGTATAGGTCTCGCGCTCATACTGTTGTTGTTGTTGTCGTTCCTTTACCGAAGTGTTAAGTTTTTCAAAAATCGATTCGTTCAAATCGGTTAATAACTCTCGGATTGTTTTTTTAGGTTGAATGAGTGAAGAAGATATATTCGTTAAAACCAAACGAACATGGCTCCTCGCAAACAAAGAAAAATTTACGTGCTTGACACTTCTGTTCTTCTGCACGACCACAACAGTATTAATAGTTTCGAAGACAACTATGTTGCTATTCCCATAACTGTTTTAGAGGAGTTAGATAAGTTCAAAGTGGGTAACGAAAATAAAAATTTCGAAGCACGCGAAACCATTCGAATCATTGACAGATTGTCTTCAACACATACACTGAATGCATGGGTTCCGCTAGGAAACGGACACGGAGGGAAGTTCAAGATTATTTTAGACATAGACCTTTCTGCGAACGATGATGCAGAGGCAATTTTCCAATCGAAGAAAAACGATCACAAGATTTTAAACGCGGCCATTGTTCTTCAAAAACAAGAAAAGCGAAGCAAGGTTGTATTGGTTACGAAAGACATTAACCTGCGCATAAAAGGAAAAGCGTTAGACATTGTTGCAGAAGATTACAAGACGGGAAAGGTTAAAGAAAGTGTTACTGCATACCGTGGTTACAGTGTGTTGGAAAACGTTTCAGCTGAAGCCATTCGAAAGCTATACACGGCAGGTGAATTGAAAGACACTAAAATCTTAGGTAAAGAAAAACACAACAATCATTTTTATGTATTGAAGTCTGGCACCTCAAGTGCGCTTGCCTTTCACGGTGGAGTAGAAAAAAATGTCGAGCGCATAGACAAGGTTTACGCCATGGGCATTAAGCCGAAGAATGCAGAGCAGGCATTCGCTCTTCATGCGATTATGAATCCGGAAATTAAACTAATCACGATTAGTGGGGTTGCCGGAACAGGAAAGACGCTGTTGGCTTTAGCGGGTTCTTTGGAAATGCGCAACGGTTTTGATCAGTTGATTTTAGCTCGTCCCATTATACCACTTTCAAACAGGGACATCGGATTCCTTCCAGGGGACGCAGAAGAAAAAGTTTCACCCTACATGCAACCGTTGTTCGATAATTTGAATTTTATTAAAAAACAATATTCGGAAAATGAAAAGAAACGCAAGGTGATTGACGAAATGCAAGCCGATGGAAGAATAATGATTACCCCGTTAGCGTTCATTCGTGGAAGGAGTCTTTCCAACTGTGTATTTATTATTGATGAGGCTCAGAACCTCACTCCGCATGAAGTGAAGACAATTATTACGCGCGGTGGAGAAAACACGAAAGTGATTTTAACAGGGGATGTTCGTCAGATAGACACTCCTTATCTCGATGAGCAATCGAATGGTTTGTCTTATGTAATGGACAGATTGAAAGGACAAGATTTATATTGTCACATTACCCTTGAAAAAGGAGAAAGAAGTGAGTTAGCGAATTTGGCGAACGAGATGCTTTAAGAAATCTCTTCAAGATTGGAAAGGACAACAATTTGTTCTTTTCCCTTCTTCGTTACGTTGTAACCAAGGCCGCCCTTGTTAACGATATAACCGTCAAGATATAATTTGGTAACGCGCTCTCCGAGTTGGGTGCTGTGTGTTTGATGAGCAGCATCGCGCTGAATGCGTGTCCAAAAATTAGCCTCTAATTGATTGAGTTTAATGTATTGACTTTTATTGTTCTTGCGAAAAGTCTGAATGATATCTAAGATTACAAAATCGTATTTATCCATGTTCTAAATCTCCAAAAGTTTTGATTAAGCTTCTCAACGAATGTACTCTGCTAACTTGGGTGTGTGACAAGCAACTTGAAAATTTTGCTCACAACATATTAACTAAATTTTATACCTTCGTTAAACAACATTAATGAAATGAAAAAACTGTTACTCAGCGTTTTGATTGTTGCGCCTTTTTGTTTAAGCGCACAAATTACCATAACCAAAAACGATTTGCCAATGGGCGGAGATATTCTTAATCAAGAGAATGCAACTTTGGTTGGAGCTTTTGACGAAGGTGATACTGGTCCTAATCATGTTTGGAATTTCGATGAAACAAACCTCACTCTTTCAGGCACGTTTCAGCAGCAAGAGTGTGTAGATATTTCAACCACTCCTTTCGCATATCAGATATTTTTCAATAGCCCTTTCGATTCGGAGCACAATTCGGATTTCGCTATAGGATTAGCATCATTGGGTGGCAACATGCAAGGGCTTCCTGTTACATTGGAAGATATCTATTCTTACTACCAGAATAGTAACAGTCGTTATGCAATTGTAGGAGTAGGAGCAACGGTGAGTGGTATTCCAATTCCACAACAAGCAAGTCCAGTAGATATTGTTTACGATTATCCTGTTGCGTTCGGAGATCTTCAAACAAGTGTTTCTGAGCAGGTGATTCAAATCCCTACTTTGGGTTACAGAAAAACAAATCAGACACGTGTAAATGAAGTAGACGGTTGGGGTACTGTGAATTATTTCGGTACATCTTACAATGCCATTCGCGTTAAGACCACCATTAATGCAGCCGATTCAATATATATCGATATGTTAGGCTTCGGCTTTCAATTCGATCGTCCAGAGGCTATTGAATACAAGTTCTTGGTTCACGAATGGATGGTTCCTTTGGTTCAAGTGAATTATTCTGCAGGTGCGAATTCGGGTGTACTTGTTGCAGCTCAGCCTATAAGTGTTATAGAGACAGAAGCTCCTCAGTTTGTCGTTTATCCTAATCCAACCACAGATCATTTAACGGTTCAATGGGACAATGCAATCAATGTTCCTTATGCCGTATTTAATATGGAAGGAAAACGTGTGATGGAAGGAAGCCTGTCTAACAATTCGCAAATCGAAGTTAGCGCGTTGGCGAATGGTTTGTACTTTTTGAAAACAGCTGCAAGTGAGACTTATTTCTTGAAGAAATAATTAGAGATAATAAAATGAAAAAGGGAGCATTTGCTCCCTTTTTTTATTACTTGAAATTCTTAGTTGCAAGTGAATCCGGTATTGCTTGGATTCGGATCACAGAAATTTAAATCAGATGTGTAGATGCCGTTCATTAACGCATTGATATTGCTTGTTCCATTTCCAGACTCTAACGGAATGTTCAATACATAAGCACTCGCTCGTGAAGCGAATAGTCCTAAACCACCAACAACATTGGTGTAACTCGGACGCTCTTGAATAATACCGGTTACAGGATTGTTCACGTTGATGTAGGTTTTTAATTCGTCGTTGGCTAATCCCATGCGCAATTCGAATGCGCGTGTTTTATTTCCATCGTAATGACCTGCCTCGCGACGAATGTGCGTGTCTGTTGGAAGGTTTGTTCCTAAGTATGAAAAGAACGGCTCTGCATTGAACGTTAAGTTGTAATACCCAGAGTTCAAATCAATATCAGCGGCATTGAATGTTCCAATTTTCCAATCGATGAATTTATCAGTTGAAGAAATCAATTGCGTTAAAGCATTGTCTGCATATAATTTTTCAGTGTAATAAAAACGCAAAGCCAAATCGTAAATCTCGGCGTTGTCAATCGGTGTCCAACGAATGGAAACATTGTCGCGATAGTTTATTGCTCCCGTTACAGTGTTTATCGAGGCAAATGACATTCCTAAATTTGTTTGTGGACTTTGAAAAAAGACATTGGCTGAAGGAATAACATTGGTCCATGCGAATATATCTGGACGAGAAACGAAATCTGCAACGAGTTTATAGGTTGCATTCGGATTGAGGCCTGTCGGCGTAGCGAAGTAATAAACAGTTTGATCGGGACCATAGAACATACCGTTCACATCTTTGTCATGAATGGTAATGGGTTGAAGGTTATGAGTAGCAATTGGATTCGGATTTCCGGTGGCATATTCTTCAATGCGCAAAGAAGAAAATTCTTCCCACTTGTATTCAGAGCTGTCGCGAATCATTGCATATTCGTTCAAATTACCATCTCCTAGAAAGGTTTTCGTAATCTTAACGAACTGCGTATCTGCTAATGGATCTAGAAGTCCGAAAACAACCGAAGTGCTTGCATACGGAGCAGTCAAATCAACATTTGTATCGCAAGAAGAAAAAACGGTTAATGAGATTGCCGCTATGGCCGACAATGAAATAATCTTATTCATGTTTCAAATATAAGTCTTGTTTGAGGACTACAAATTCAATTCTTGGTAATTCTTACGCGTTCAACGACATTAAGAATTCGAGGGTGTTCACATTATCAGCATAATCAGACAACGTTGGACATTGACTGTTTCCGAAAGGAATAAACTCATTTCCAACGATACATTGTATTTGGTTCTCGTGATCTTTCAGGTGTTGAAGCAGCGCCGCTTTGTTTTCGTAACGCTCGTAGAACACTGATGCAACAGGCGATGCAATGTTTTTGTCTTCCTTGAAAATAACAAATCCATTTTCGAGTAAGTCTTCATTATTCAGCAACCAAACAGCTTTGTTGTAGTCATAGTTGTTCGCGTATTTATTGTGCGTAGCAATACTTTGAAAACTGAAAATACCGTTGAAGATTCTGTCTAAATCGAAATCAACAGGCATGTATAGTTTGGTCACATTGCGACATCCCAAACCGAAGTAATCAAAAAGGTCGTTTCCCAATTTCTCAAGCTGCGCGGGAGTTTCATTTCCATCGAGAATGGCAACGCTGTTTCTGTTTTGACGAATGATGTGCGGATATTTTCCGAAGTAGTTGTGGAAGTGAACAGCAGTTGAGTTGCTCCCGGTGGCAATAACAGCATCGAAATTTTCTAATTTTCCTTTCGAAAAAGAATAGTTCAATTCGAAATTATTTTCAAATTTCCCGGCAATTTTTATAAGAGCGGGAATAAGTATAGGATCATCTGAACTCAGTTTTATCAGAAGCTTATGTCCTGAAATAAGAACAGATAGAATATCGTGAAATGCAACACCAGGAATATTTCCAGCGCAGATAACTGCAATTGTTTTAGGTGAAGTGGCATAGGAATGGTCCTTTGTCCAGGCAGATAATTTATCTGCCGTGAGCTCATTCGCCCAAGCCGAAAGGGCTTGACGAACATTTGCAGCAGTGAACCAACCGTTAAAAGTAAATGCCGAGTCAATCACGTCATTCACCCCGTTGAATTCCTCTTCGGTTAATCCGCAAGCATAGCCAGGCCAATCTTGCTTGGTCGAAAACAGCTGCAGCGCCTGTCCCAGTTGAACAAATGTTTGAATTCGTTGTTCTAGAGTTGAATTCATCGTAGGTGTATTAAATTTGCATGCGAAATTAAGGTTGAATTCAGATAAATAGCAGAATATGGCAATAATGATTACAGACGAATGCATCAACTGCGGTGCATGCGAACCAGAGTGTCCGAACCACGCGATTTACGAGGGTGGTGCAGAATGGAAGTATAGCGAGGGAACAGGACTTCGTGGTATCATGAATCCATTGAACGGTGGTGGTGAATTAGATGCAGACGGACTTCAAGAGCCGAAGAGCATGGATGTTTACTACATCGTTTCAGACAAATGCACCGAGTGTGTTGGGTTTCACGACGAGCCTCAATGTGCGGCAGTATGTCCAGTAGACTGCTGCGTAGACGATCCAGAATTCAGAGAGACAGAAGAATATTTGTTGAAGAAGAAAGAGTTTATGCATTTGTAAATGCAATTGAAGAAAAAGAAAAAAGGGGCCGAAGCCCCTTTTTTTTATGGAAATAGCGGTGCTCTTAAATCGAAGAGCAAGAATAGCGTAATGCCTGCTAGAAGAAACAAAAAGCTATTTAGTCCCACAGTCCAAGCGTCGTTGGAAAGTTTTCTTTGATGCATGAAATATAACGGAACATAAATCAGGCACAGAAGTAACACAGAAGAAATCATTAGAATGTTCGCAAAAGGCCAATGCTGTACTTTGAATATTCCCCCGAAAGCAAATAAAAAGACTATGAGCGTAATGAGACTCGTAAGCGTTTTTTGCGTTTTTGAAATGGACTCCTGTTTAATTCCGATTAGAGCCGAGAGAATGGCTCCAATAAGCATGAGCGGTAAACTACTCACAATGAGCATGGCCGCTCCGGCCAAATGGAGTATTTTAAAGATACATCCCGTTACAAGTAGGAAAGAGGAAAATGCTAATAGGTAGCTCAGAATCTTTTTCATGTGTTTGAATTTTTGTTGATGAATTAATTGAATGGTTTCCATTTCAATTTCATGTAAGTTGTCATGAAAAAAACGTGGAAGAATTGAATAAAAGAACGAGTGGAAGTCGTCGTTTTCCGACATCTCATTTTCAATAATTGTACACATGTGATCTATCAAATTAGCTTGCAGATCAGGCAAACTAATTCCATGTGATTCAATTTCTTTTCGAATGAAATCAACTTGTTCGTCAGTTAATGAGACCATGGCTCGTTCCTTTATTCGCATCCAAGAGAATTTGAAGTGTTTCAATAAACTCTCGGAGTTCGTCTATTTTCTTTTTGCTCGTTTGCTTGCCTTGCTTTGTTAGGCGGTAGTATTTACGCTGACGCTTTCCAATAAATTCCACTTCGGTTTCCAAGTCCTCACTGGCTTCCAAAGCATGAAGCAGAGGATACAAGGCTCCTTCCGTGATTTGTATTTTGTCGTCGGTAAGTTCCTTTACGCGTTGCGTTATTTCGTAACCATACATGCGTCCGTTCTCTTTTAACAGATTTAGAACAATGGTTCGAAGTGTGCCTTTAATTAGTTCTGATGAATACATAGGACAAATATACATAAGAAACTTATGTATTCATGAATTTATTGTTGAAAGCAAAAAAAAAGGAGCGAATATTCGCTCCCTTTTTTCAGATATCTAATTTCAATTAGTTTCGGCCGCCTCTCACAAACAACATCTCATCTACAATATTCTTACCGCCCATAAGCTCTTCAACAATGAACAACACGTAACGAATGTCAACCGCAATGGTGCGCTGCAAGGCTGGTTCGTATGCAATGTCACCACTCATAGCTTCCCAGTTACCGTCGAATGCAATACCAATCATTTGTCCTTTCGCATCCAATACAGGGCTACCGCTGTTTCCACCGGTGATGTCTAAGTCAGCAATGAAACAAGTTGGCAATTCACCTTTCTCATTTGCATAACGACCGAATTGCTTGTTCTGAATTTTTTGTGCCAATGCTTCTGGTACAACGAACTCTGGATTGCTGTTATCTCGCTTCTCCATAATCCCTGATGCAGTGGTGTAGAAATCGTAATGAACAGCATCTGCTGGCGTATAGTCTTTCACCTGGCCGTATGTGATACGCATGGTGCTGTTCGCGTCCGGTGCATATTGCTTTTCTGGATTCATTTCGCGAAGTCCAGCAACAAACTGACGCTGACCTTTGCTCATCTTCTCGCGAGGGATAAGTTTGCCTAAAGCGTCACTGAATTCACCAGCGCTCTTCGCTGTTGCAACAGCAAGATCTTTTTCAAACACCTTTTGATTTGGCTTCGCCAAGAAGTTCATCAATTTCGTTTTGTCAACGATTACTGAAGTTGAGAAAAGTTTGTCGGCGTAAGCCTGAACGTTTCCTTTGTATTTCGCATCAAGCACAGCGTGCCAAGACGGACGTGCATTTGCAGCAATGCGATTGCGATACAAGTTTGTTAATGCAACAAACACATCTTTATCTGTTTGCGTGTTGTATTCAACAAAGAACGCTTCAGCAGATGCTTTGAATCCATCAAGCATGGCTTGTTTCTTCGTGGCGTCGGTTTCAGCAAAATACTTTTCGAAGGTGCGTTGGAATTCAGAAGCCAAGCCCATGAATTCAGCTCCACCCATTCCAGTTAAACGCGCATACAAAAATGCTTTTTGTGTTTCGTTGGTTGAAGAATAAAAGTCTTGCAACATAGGAAGTGACTTGCCGTATTTTTCGTTAGCTGCGGAATTAGAAGTTAACCACTTCGTGAATCCCGCTTCAGTAGCAGCTTTCTTTCCTTCAACATCTAAACGCTTCAATCCGCGCGTTTGTCCAATGTAGTATTTCCAAGAGTTTGCAGTGCTTGCATACTTCGCAGCATACATCAAACGAACACCTTCGTTTGCATCCATGTTCTTCTTCCAAGTCTCTAATTTCAATCCGAAACATTCAACCAAAATTGGGTTCTGCACGTCAACCGCTTGCTCAACTCCGTAAGAGGTTAAGTAGCGAGAAGTTCTTGCAGGATAACCCATGATCATGGCGAAATCGCCTTGCTTTACACCACCCATGTTAATAGGGAAGAAGTGCTTAGGCTTCAAAGGTGTGTTGTTTGTGCTGTAATCTGCAGGCTTGTTTTCAGCACCGGCATAAATACGCAACATGCTGAAGTCACCGGTGTGACGTGGCCACATCCAGTTGTCTGTGTCACCACCGAATTTACCAACGCTTTCAGGAGGATTACCAACTAAGCGAATGTCGCGATACGTTTGATAAACGAATAAATAAAATTCGTTTCCAGCATAGAATGTTTTCACTTCAGAATTGTATAAACCGCTTTCGTTCGCAGCCTTTACTAATTTTTTGTTGCGAGCCATAATTGCGGCTTCACGCTCTGCTTCAGTCATATTCGCATTCAAAGTGTCCATCACCTTCGCAGTCACATCTTCAACACGAACCAAAAAAGAAAGTGTTAAGCCTGGAATCGGAATCTCTTGATTCAACGATTTTGCGCAAAATCCGTTTTGAAGAATGTTGTTTTCTAAGGTTGAGGAAGATTGAATTGCATCATATGCACAATGGTGATTAGTAAATACAAGTCCTTTGTCGCTCACAATTTCTCCGGTGCAAAATCCTGCTCCGAAACGAACAATCGCATCTTTCAAAGACGCTTGATTAATGTTGTAGATGTCGTCTTTGGAAAGTTTCAATCCAAGACCTTGCATTTCAGCTTCGTTAATTTTATTCAACATAGCCACCACCCACATGCCTTCCGTAGCGAACATTGCGCTTGGAAACATCATGAGCACCGTTAGTGCGAGAATGAGATTTTTTTTCATTTGATTTATTTGATGTTTGACTTTTTACTTTCTTAATTTCTTCTTGTTGGCATCCAACTTCGCTTGTTGCGCCTTTTGCATTTCTTCAATGCGTGAAGCGAATCCACCTTTCTTCTTCGGCTTCTTTTTGTTCGCTTCAATCTTCTCACGAATCGAATCTTCATTCACGAAGTACTTCTTAATGGCCCACATTTGACCAATAGAAATAACGTTCGCTGTGAAGTAATACAAGCTTAATCCTGAAGGCATGCTATTGAAAAAGAAGATCATCATAAACGAGAAGATGTTCATCATTACCTTCATGTTCGGCATTCCCGGTTGTGTCATGGTTGGCTGTGAACCCATGCTCATCTTCGAATAAACAAACGTAGATGCAGCCATCAATAAAGTGAATCCGCTTACGTGTGAGCCATACATAGGTATGTTGAAGTTGAAATCCAAGATACTATCATAGGCAGCCAAATCGTCTGCCCATAAGAAACTCTTTCCGCGCAATACAATCTCAGCAGGGAAGAAGCGGAACATCGCGTAAAGGATAGGCATTTGAAGCAAAACAGGAATACATCCTGCAAACGGATTCACGCCGGTTTGTCGGTAAAGTGCCATGGTAGCTTGTTGCTTTTCCATTGGATCTTTTCCTTCGAACTTCTTGTTAATCTCATCGATCTCTGGCTTCAAAACGCGCATCTTAGCGCCACTTAAGAAGTTTTTCCAAGTGATAGGGAAGAGAACCATTTTAATAATAATGGTTACAATTAAAATGATCAATCCGAAATCCAATATGTAGTCTGAAAGGAACCAAAACAATGGTCGAACCACATACTTGTTTACATATCCAATGATCCACCATCCGTAGTCAATAATGTTGGTGAACTCTGCTGCTCCGCTGGCTTCAAGCGCCTTGTACTCATTCGGACCTAAGTAAAATTGGAATTCAGCTTTCGCGTTTGAAGACGCTTTGGTCTTCAAAGGCAATTCAGCGTAATACGATTTCGTATGCTGAGAATCTGCCGGAACCATAATGCTTAAGTCTGCATTTTTATCGAATCCTTCGGCGCTAATAATAGCGGCTGTGAAGTAGTCTTGCTTCATTGCCACCCAATTCAATTCTTTCTCAGGACGCTTCTGATCGCCAGAACCTTCGCTCAAGTAATTGCGGTCTTCTTCCACTTCACGATAGAAAATAGAAGACTTGCTACGCTCTGCTTGAATACCTTTTTCTTGGGCCAATCCGTTCAACAACCAACGGAATACCAAAGGAGATCCGAACATTTCGTTCTCCATTCCCTTCGCCTCGAAACTGCATTTTACGTTGTAAGAGTTCGGCTCAAGCGAATAAGTCCATTGCAAGAGTGCATTGTTGCTTCCGGTTGCTGTTAGCACTACAGTAGCAGCTCCATCTGTTGCATTTGCAACGGTTGTAGAAGCAGTGAAGTTCAATTCACTCGACAATAAAACAGCGCCGCTGCCATTCTTCCAAGCAATGTCCATCTTGCTTTGAGCAGTATCCCAAAGCTGAACTTGCTGTTCTGATTTGTATTTCTTATAGTCAGCCTCAAGCAATTCTGCGGAATGTAAAAGCCCTCCTTTCGAAGAAATCTTCACTCTTATTTTACTGTTGGAAAGAACCGTGTACGTCTCTTGTGCTGGCATCGCTGCTGCATCCATTGACCCGTAACGAGCTGTATTCAAAACTGCAACTTCGTTAGGTGTTGAAATGCCGTTTGAAGCAACAACCCCTGAGTTTTCTGGCGCAGGAGTACTTTCGGTTTGAGCCGTTTGCTCTGTTGGTTGAGGAGCGTTAGCTGCCGCTTCAGCTTTGTTCTTTGCAGAATACCAACTAAAGCCAACGGCAATAAGTAGCATTAACGAAAGTCCAATGACGGTGTTTTTATCGAATTTCATGTTTAGTAAATGAGGTGCAAAAGTCGGAAGTATTCATAAAACTTCCACTTTTTTTTGTGTTCACTTCAATTAATCGTGAATTTTGCCAAGAATCATGAAGCTCACCCATTCAACCATAAAGTTCTTTATACTGCTTGTCTTGCTTATTGTGGTTTGCATAGCTGCGCTTCTCATGGGAAGTAAATCTCTCTCGCTCGTTTCGTTGTTTGAATCTACTGAATCTCCTGCTGGACGTGTCCTTTGGCAACATCGCATGCCTCATGTTCTTGGTGCAATTGTAGTTGGAAGCTCACTTGCTTTCAGCGGGAATTACATGCAAGTTATTTTTCGAAATCCACTTGCTGGACCCTCCGTTCTCGGAATCACAGGTGGGGCCTCCTTGGCCATGGCGGTCATATTTCTAACTTCTTGGGGAATGAATTGGTTCCTGAATGCAGGAACTTGGGCTTTATTTATTCCTGCTTTTGCAGGGGCAATGTTGGTGCTTTCGTTGCTACTCGTTATTCAACGAAAACTTCCCATGGCCTCAACACTGCTGGTTGTGGGTTTGCTCTTTTCGCATTTCACGGGAGCCATTGAAAGCATTCTTCAAAAAATGGCCGGCGCTAACAATGTCAATCAGTTTGTAGTTTGGGGAATGGGTTCTTTGGATAATCTTACGTTGTCGCAAATGCCTTGGCTGTTGTTAGGAGCTTTCGCTCCCTTCATTCCTACCTTTTATTTTTTAAGGAAGTTAAATGCCTTCGCCATGGGCGAACAAATTGCAGCCACTTCGGGAGTAGATGTTGTGAAGCTGCGCTGGGTGTTTTTGATTTCAGTTGGAATTTCTACGGCAACAATAACTGCCTTCTGCGGTCCCATCGCATTCATTGGACTCATGGCGCCGCATGTTGCGCGCATGTTCATTCGAACCTTCAACCAACTTCAACTTGTTATATTTATTCCATTTGTGGGAGCGATCTTGTTGGTCATTGCCGACGCCCTTTCCCGCTATTACGCTTTGCCTCTGAATGCCGTTACCGCGGCAATTGGAATTCCCTGCGTGTTTTACATTGTGTTCAACCCTAAACGAAGCGGAGTATGGATCAGCTAGTGGTGAAGGAAGTCAGCGTTGTTCGTGGAAAGAAAACAGTTCTTTCCAACTTGAATATGTCATTTTCTTTCGGAGAGTTGGTGGCTATTGAAGGAAACAACGGTTCTGGAAAATCTACTTTTCTAGATGCGCTGGCAGGATTAATTTCCCTGTCTGAAGGTGAAATTTTTGTGGAAGGAAAACCACTGAGTCAGCTGTCTTATTCCGATCGCGCATCCTTTATTTCCTACGTCCCTTCTCGGAAAACAACCGCTGCGGCTTTGGAGGTTACTACCGCGATTGCAGTAGGGGATGTATTTGGAAAAAAGAGGAGTCGGGTGGAAGAGGCCATTCAGAAATTCAACCTGAATGAACTTCAAAATAATTTGCTCACAGAGTTAAGCGATGGCGAATACCAGCGTGTTCAACTTGCTCGTGTTTGGGTGCAAGACACTCCAATAGTTCTGCTCGATGAGCCTGCCGCGCACCTTGACGCCACTTCCCGAGAGAATCTATTTGCTGAATTGTTGAAGTGGGCGGAAGAAGATAAAAAGTTGGTTATTGTATGTTCCCATGAATTGCATTTGAACAAGCAGTTCGCGACAAGAATCATTCAATTCTAATATTGAGCAATATTTGAGGGTTGAATCTGTTTCACAAAGAGTTATTTTTACCAAAAATTATTAAACCATGAAAAGAAGGTTTACCCTTTTATTCGCGCTTTGTGCGTTTGTTTCTTTTTCTCAATCGAAGAGCGTTACAGCTCCAATCACCGATGTAACCTTATTTTTAAGCGGAGCGCAGATTACCCATAAGGGCGATGTAACCTTGAAAAAAGGGGAGAACACGTTGGTTCTTTCCGGACTAACTGCTGGCATGGATGTGAATTCCATTCAGATTTTGGGAAGTAAGGATTACACCATCTTGAGTGTTAAGCACCAATTGAATTACACGTCAAAGGTCTCAAACACCCGTGTACGTGCCATTCAAGATAGCATTAAATTATTGGGTTTTCAGACTGCTGAACGCGCCAGTTTGCGCGCCGTTTATCAGGAAGAGAAAGCATTCTTGCAAGCCAATCGCTCAATTAAGGGAGACAACGCTTTGCTTATTCGTGAAGACCTTTTAGAGATGGCAGACTTCTACAGAAGCCGCATGAAGGAAATTGAATACAAGATTTTAGACTTGAATCAAACCGATCGCGACAACAACGAAAAACTTCAGCATTTGCAAACGCAACTTTCACAACTGCAATCTCAGAACGTCACGAATCCAGGGGAAATTGAATTCGTAGTAACTTCAGAGGAAGATAAAAAAGCCGATGTTGTTATTTCATATTTGGCAACCAACGCAGGATGGACCCCCTACTATGACTTGCGCGCAGAAGACATTGAATCGGACATCGAATTCACGTACCGTGCGAAAGTGTGGCAAGGAACAGGTGCAGATTGGAAGCGTGTGAACCTGACTATCTCAACTGGTAATCCGAATGTGGGCGCACAAGTTCCGGCTTTGAATCCGTGGTACGTGAATATATACAACCCTCAGGCATACCGAGGTAAAGCGAAAAGTGAGGCCTGGGCGGATGATGAATACAATCGAAAGCCTTCAGCTGTGGCTTCAGGATATGTAGCGGAAATGGACAAGGCTTCTTATATGTTGAACAGCATGCAAACGTCTGCTTCATTCACTACAGTTACTTCCAATTCAGTTAGCACTGAATTTAAAATTTCCATTAAATACGACATCGCTAGCGACAATCAACCGGTTGAAGTGGTGATGCAAAAACAACGATTGAAAGCTTCATACAAATACGTAGCTATTCCGAAGTTGGAAGCAGCAGCATACTTGCAAGCAGATATCATTGACTGGATGCAGTACAGCTTGTTAAGCGGAGAAAGCAACATTTACTTCAAAGGAACATTTGTTGGAAATGGATACATAGATCCAGCTTTGGCGAACGATACCCTTCAATTGTCATTGGGACGCGATAACGCCATTACCGTGAAGCGCGATCAAGTAAAAGATTTCTGCAAGACCAGTGTTTTCGGAGTGAAAAAATCTACTTCGAAAGCTTATGAAATTACCATCGTGAACACGAAGAAGAAGGCGATCAATATTGAAGTCTACGACCAAGTTCCACTTACACAGAATGCAGATTTGGAAGTGGCAGTGGAAGAACTTTCTGGAGCCACGCAAGATGCAGCTACTGGCAAAGTAACATGGAAAATGACCGTTGAACCCGAGAAGACAGAGAAGCGTCAGTTGCGATTCACGGTGAAATATCCGAAGAAGAATCTGATTCAGAACTTGTAAAAGAATGAGTCGATTGTTGTTTTGGCTTTTCCTGAAGCCATTGAGTTTGCTGCCTTATTTCATTCTTTATCGACTATCTGATTTCACATTCTTAATTTTGTACGTGTGTTTCGGATATCGGAAGAAGGTGGTGATGTACAACTTGGAATTGGTTTTTCCAACCAAAACAAAAAAAGAAAGAGAGCAGATTGCCTGGGATTTTTACAGGCATTTCTGCGACCTCATTCTGGAAGTCATTAAGAATTTTTCGGTGACAGAAAGTCAATTGAGGAGGCGTTTTGTGGTTCACAATCCAGAGGTACTGCAGAATTATGCAGAGAAAGGTCAGAGTATCATTCTATGCGGCGGACATTACGCAAATTGGGAAATGTGGGCACTGGCTGCACCCATGCAAAGTCACATGCCGCTTGTAGCCATCTACAAGCGCTTGAGTAATCCGTATTTCGACCGGAAGATGCGCGAATCGCGCAAGAAATATGGAATGCAGTTGGTTTCCACCCGCGCAACAAAAGAGTACTTGGAAGAGCACCAGGGCGAGCTCATGGGAATGGTCTTCGCTGTGGACCAATCGCCAGCCGATCCTAAGAAGTGTGTTTGGATTAATTTTCTTGGAATTGAAACCCCTGCCTATTTCGGAGCTGAGAAATATGCCAAGGAATTAAACCTACCAGTTGTATTTGGTCATTTGAATAAAGTTCGAAGAGGATATTACGAATCGTACTTTGAAGTGCTGACAGAAAATCCGCTCGAATTCGAGACAGGAGGACTTATTCAGTTGGCCAATGATCGAGTAGCTGAGGATATTTACAAAGAGCCTTACTTGTGGTTGTGGACCCACAAGCGTTGGAAACACAAGGACAAGAAGCCGAAACAACAGCAGTAAAATGGAACGATCGGGAGAGAAATCAAAAAAAAATGAACTCTCTCTTGTTCCTTTCAGAATAATGCGTATATTTGCAGCCCTATTTTTAGGGACGAAAATCAGACGACTATGAACCGCATAAAGGAACTTGAAAGCAGAATTAACCCAATCGCAGAATATCCAAAATTCTCTGCAGGTGATACCATTTCTGTAACGTATAAAATTATTGAAGGAGTGAAAGAGCGTCTTCAAACATTCTCTGGAGTAGTAATCCAAAGAAGAGGAACAGGTTCAACAGAAACCTTTACCGTTCGCAAAATGTCGAACAGCGTAGGTGTTGAACGTATCTTCCCAATTGCTTCACCCTTCATTGATAAAATTGAAGTGAACAAGCGTGGTAAAGTGCGTCGCGCACGTATCTTCTACTTGCGCAGCCTTACCGGTAAAGCAAGCCGTATCCAAGAAAGAAAATACTTCGGCCCAGTGGCGAAATAAAAATACTTTGATAGAGTATAGATTAGGGTTCTTCGGAACCCTTTTTTATTTCTTGAAAATCAAAAACGCCCTTCCGTTGAAGAGCGTTTTCGATTCCTTAACCAAAACCTACACCCGATTGGGTGAACCTTACTGCCTTAACGAATTCCAACTTTGTTAAATTGTGTGGATAAGAAAAAATAATCTTTCGAGGCACTTGAATTATTTTCGAAGCATGAATAATGAAAAAAATCCGTCGCTTTCGCACCTCATTGGTTGCGTGGAAGAATTCCATAACGCCTTTCGAATTCCTGTTCGAAAAACACTAACCGGAGAATTGGAAGAGCGTGAATACACGCTGCGTTTCAATTTAATGAAGGAAGAGAACGAAGAGTATCTGGAAGCCGCCCAGAACGGCGATATCGTTGAAATAGCAGATGCTTTAGGAGATATGCTTTATATCCTCTGCGGGACAATGAATGCACACGGTTTACAAGAGCAAATGGGTGAGATCTTCGCAGAGATTCAACGTAGCAACATGAGTAAGCTTGACGATGATGGTCAGCCCATCTATCGTGAAGACGGAAAGGTGATGAAGAGCAGTAATTATTTCAAACCGAATATTGCAAAGTTCTTAAAATAGAATAGCCCCGTTGTTGCTATCTTTGCACCTCATTTTTCACTATGTTAAACATCTCTTTACCCGATGGTAGCGTTCGCTCTGTAGAAGAAGGTACTTCTGCAATGCAATTGGCTGCTCAAATTAGCGAAGGTCTTGCACGTAACGTGCTTGCCGCAGAAGTCAATGGAGTAGTTGTAGACGCCTCGCGTCCGCTTCCAGATAATGCTACGGTAAAGTTGCTCACGTGGAACGATGAAAATGGAAAGTCCACGATGTGGCACAGCTCTGCTCACCTCATGGCTGAAGCGCTCGAAGTGCTTTATCCAGGTGTGAAGTTGGCCATTGGTCCGCCCATTGAAAATGGATTTTATTACGATGTAGATTTCGAAGGAAAGCCGTTCACCCAAGAAGATTTTTCGAAGGTGGAAAAATTAATGTTGGAATTGGCGCGTCAGAAGAACGAATTCGTTCGCAAAGAGGTGTCAAAAGCCGATGCGATTTCTTACTTCACAGAGAAGGGGGATCAGTATAAATTGGAATTGATTGAAGGGCTTCAGGACGGAGAAATAACCTTCTACACACAAGGAAATTTCACCGACTTATGTCGTGGTCCGCACATTCCAAACACCGGATTCATTAAAGCTGCGAAGCTTATGAATGTTGCCGGTGCTTATTGGAGAGGCGACGAGAAAAATAAAATGTTAACGCGTGTTTATGCCATTACATTTCCGAAAGCTGCAGAGCTAGAAGAATATTTGGTTCAGGTGGAAGAAGCGAAAAAACGCGACCACAGAAAGCTTGGAAAGGAAATGGGATTGTTCCATTTTTCTCAACGAGTGGGAAGTGGTTTGCCTCTGTGGTTGCCGAAAGGAACCGACTTGCGCACACGTCTTCAGAATTTCTTAACGGTTGCTCAAAAGAAGGCAGGGTATCAACCCGTAATTACTCCGCACATTGGTTCGAAAGAATTGTATGAAACCAGCGGGCACTGGGCGAAATACGGCGCAGATAGTTTTCAACCGATACACACTCCGCAAGAAGGAGAGATGTATATGTTGAAGCCCATGAACTGTCCGCATCACTGCGAAATTTATAACGCTGAGCCACGCAGTTACAAAGACTTGCCGCTTCGCTTTTCTGAATTCGGAACGGTATATCGTTACGAGCAAACAGGGGAGCTTCACGGATTAACGCGTGTTCGCGGATTTACCCAAGACGATGCACATATCTTCTGCACGCCAGATCAAGTGAAAGAGGAAATTGGAAAAGTAATTGACTTGGTTCTTTATATTTTCAAGACTTTGAATTTCCATGATTTCTTGGCGCAGGTTTCACTTCGCGATCCAATTAACCGTGAGAAATACATTGGTACGGATGAGAATTGGGAGAAAGCAGAGTTGGCTATTCAGGAAGTAGCCAATGAGAAAGGACTTCGTACAGTAGTTGAATATGGTGAAGCGGCCTTCTACGGACCGAAGCTTGACTTTATGGTTCGCGATGCCATTGGAAGAAAGTGGCAATTGGGCACTGTGCAATTGGATTACAATCTTCCGGAGCGCTTCCAATTGGAATATACGGGGTCAGACAATCAGAAGCACAGACCTGTCATGATTCACCGCGCCCCATTTGGAAGTATGGAGCGTTTTGTGGCCATTTTAATTGAGCACTGTGCGGGTCAATTCCCGTTGTGGTTGTCGCCAGAGCAAGTAAGAATTTTACCCGTAAGCGAGAAATACAACGAATACGCAAAAAAAGTAGCAAATACGCTAGAAATTTCCGATATTCGCGCCCTCGTTGACGATACTAACGAGAAAGTGGGAAAGAAAATACGTGAAGCGGAGCTTGCAAAAGTGACCTACATGTTGGTGGTTGGTGAGACTGAAATGCTAGCAAACTCAGTATCTGCACGCAAAAAAGGCGAAGGAGATTTGGGTGTATTTAGTGTTGAAGATTTCGCTACAATGGTGAATGATGAAGTGGCTAACATGTTGAAAGAAATTTAATAAACAAGGAGGAAATATCATAAAGCGCGAGATGAGAGGCAGACGCATCTTTGAACCAGAACACAAAATTAACGATCGCATTACAGCAGCCGAGGTACGCTTGGTAGGTGAGAATGTAGAAGTTGGAGTGTATTCTAGAGAAAAGGCATTAAAACTGGCTCAAGATTTAGAGGCAGATCTCGTAGAGATTTCGCCGAATGCCGTTCCACCGGTTTGTAGAATCATTGACTACCGCAAGTTTCTGTATGATCAGAAAAAGAAGCAGAAGGAGATGAAGGCGAAGCAGGTGAACGTAACTGTAAAAGAAATTCGTTTCGGTCCTAACACGGATGATCACGATTTTCAATTTAAGTTGAAGCACGCGCAAGAGTTCTTGAAAGAGGGAAGTAAGGTAAGAGCTTACGTTTTCTTTAAAGGGCGTTCCATTGTTTTTAAAGAGAGAGGAGAAATATTGTTGTTGAAATTCGTTCAAGAACTTGCAGAGTTAGGAACTCCAGAGTTGTTGCCGAAATTAGAAGGGAAGAAAATGTTTGTTGTGATAAATCCAAAAAAGAAATAATTCTAACACCTAAATAAAATGCCAAAGGCGAAAACAAAATCCGGCGCTAAGAAGCGTTTCCAGGTAACTGGATCCGGTAAGATTAAGCGTAAGCATGCGTACAAAAGTCACATCTTGACCAAGAAGGGCACTAAGCAAAAGCGCAACTTGACAAAGACTGGTTATGTAAACCCATCTGACGAGAAATCGATTAAGGCGCAGTTGCTTGTAGCCTAATGTTCATTCATTAAAGAAGCAAGGTAAAGTTTAACCCGGTAAAAGGTCTTAAGTTCGAAAGAACACCTTAGCCTAAAAACAAAAAGTTATGCCACGCAGTAAAAACGCAGTCGCCAGTAGAGCCAGAAGAAGAAAAGTTCTTAAAATGGCAAAAGGTTATTTCGGTTCACGTAAAAACGTTTGGACAGTAGCCAAAAACTCAGTAGAAAAAGCATTATGTTATGCTTACATCGGACGTAAACTTCGCAAGCGCGATTTCCGTTCTTTGTGGATTGCTCGTATCAACGCCGGTGCTCGTCAGCACGGAATGTCATACAGCGCATTCATGGGTCAAATTCACGCACATGGAGTTGAATTGAACCGTAAGGTTCTTGCAGACTTGGCAATGAATCACCCAGAAGCGTTCAAAGCAGTAGCAGAACGTGTAAAAAAATAATTTCTAGCAATAGAAATAGGATAGGCCCTCTTCGTGGACTGCACCCAATAGTTTAGACGAAGTTAGTTATTAATTTCTATTGTAATGAGCCCGGTATTGTATCGGGCTCATTCCGTTTAAATTTAGTTTTATTCTTTCATGGTTGTAGTATTTAATGTATTG
>CANIBZ010000026.1 GCA_947466425.1 Flavobacteriales bacterium | reverse complement strand
TGAAGTTTTAAAATCGATACGATTTGAGACTCCGTAAATTTTGAGTTTTTCATGATGGTTGAGTTTTACGGACTCTAATTTAAGATGTTTCAGTTTTTCGGGAAGCTTACCCTTGCATATCATTCTAAATTCATTTCCTCCAATGTTAAAAATTACGCGGTTACTTCCATTTCCCAGCAGATCGGCAGATCCAAAGGTTTGAAAGATGTCGCTGGGTTTTCCCAATCAGCATGTTTCAGGATTGCTAACCAAATTTGAAATGACTTCGAACTTCTTGCGTGTTTCGAAGTGAAGTCTTCAATGGCATGTTTTTTTATTAAATGAACTTTCATCAAAGGTAATAGGTTTTTCAAAATATTCACAAAAAGTGAATAAATATTTTCTATTCAAATCTAAAACTTGCGAATGAGATTTACACCAATTTTTATATGCAGGTTATATGCACTTTATGCCTACGGCGAATGTCTTCAACGAATGCCTCCGGCTAATGTCTTCGACTTTTAGATGATAACAACGTAGTTCTTAGTTGGCAATTTATTCCTCTATGATTAGAGTGAGCTCGCTCTGCGAGCGGCATCCGAAATGCCCCCAGCAAAGCTGGGGGAGAAAAATCTAAAGAGAGCTCTTACACACAAGTAGGCGCTCTATTTTTTAATTGGCTCTCTTAACTTCAAGTTGACTCAAATCAAAACCTTTATCCCCCAGCTTCACTGGGGGCAGTTCGGATGTCGCCCTAAAGGGCTTTTAAAATCATCGAAGATGATTTTGCCTGAATGATTTAAAATCGAATAGATAAATCCAAATGCCCGCCTAAACCAATTTCTACAATGCGCTGCAAAGTTGAAAGGCGGACTTCTTTGATGTCGTTTTCGATTTTTGAAATGTATCCTTTGTTTGTGCCGCAGCGCATGGCGAGCTGGTCTTGTGTTAATCCTTTTTCAAGTCGAGCCTGCTGAATGAGGACCCCAATTTTAAAGTTCTCATACCCCTTTTCAAATTTCTCTCGCTTGGATGTTCCTCGCTTTCCATATTGTTCCTCAACGAATTGATCAAGAGTCTTTGTGTTAGTCTTCGTTTTCATATAATTTTTTTATTGCAATTGCTTTGTCTATTTCTGTTCTCGGTGTTTTCTGACTCTTCTTTTGGAACCCATTCGCCAATACAATCAGATTTCCTTTGTCGAAAAAGCAGAAGATCCTGAATATGTCATTCCCTTGACTCACTCGAATTTCAAACAAGCCCTCTGAATTTTCAATAAACTTGAAATATTCGCGAGGGATTTTTTCTTGAGTTTCTATTATTCGAAAGGTCCATAAAATTTTATCTTTTACTTTTTGTCTTTGTTTCAGGTAAAAGTTTGAAAAATAATCTTGGTAGAAGATTATCGTTCTCTTTTTAGCTTCATTCATTTTTTTTCAAATTTAGGTTAAGTTGTCCATTCAGACAACATGAATTATAAATATTTTTTTCTCGCAAAATTGATTTACACTTTCAGTAAAGTCAAGAAACAGTTATGCGCGTTTATGCGGTGGAACTACGTTATTGGAAAATCGAAGATTTTATTCCTACTACGTAATTCCTACTAGGTAATTCCTACTTTGTAATTATTAAACAACGAAGTTCCAATTATGAAATAGGAATAAAATCTTCGATTTTCCAATTACGAAGTAGGTATAACGCAGTTCCAATTATGCAATAGGAATAAAATCTTCGATTTTCCAATTACGAAGTAGGTATAACGCAGTTCCAATTACGCAGTATATTAGCAAGATGAGAAACGTCCGAATAGTACCGCCTGCAACTCTTACAGGCATTCGCTTGAAACACCTCAAAGACGCAGCGTGCGGTGTGCCCGCTATTACTTCAACCATTAAACACATTGCCGATGAAATGGGCATGATCAAAGGTTGGAAACTGCTGCAAAAATTAAATCAAAAAGACGGAATCGACTGCCCAGGATGCGCTTGGCCAGATCCTACACATAGATCGAAACTGGGAGAATACTGCGAAAACGGTGCAAAGGCCATTGCCGAAGAAGCCACCGAAAAACGATGCACACCCGATTTCTTCGCGCAACACACCGTGGAAGAAATGAGCGATTGGAGCGACTACATCATCGGGAAAAGCGGACGCATAACAAACCCCATGTTCCTTGAAAAGGGAAGCAGCAAATACAAACCTGTTTCATGGGATTTCGCTTTAAGTCGCATCGCGCAAGAACTCGACAATTGCGCTACACCCGACGAAGCGGTATTCTATACTTCAGGAAGAACAGGCAATGAAGCTGCTTTTTTATATCAACTCTTCGTTCGAAAATTTGGAACCAACAACCTTCCCGATTGCAGCAACCTGTGTCATGAAAGTTCTGGTACCGCACTCATTGAATCGCTTGGAATAGGTAAGGGGACAGTGAAACTCGAAGACCTCTATATTGCAGATGCCATTTTGGTAATCGGACAAAATCCGGGAACCAACCATCCGCGTATGATGGCAGCGCTTTCCAAATGCAAAGCAAACGGCGGAAAGATTATACACATCAATCCGCTTCCAGAAGTGGGAACAACGAAGTTCATAGATCCGCAAAGCCCAGTAGAAATTTTAAAGGGAGGAACGCAACTCGCAGATCATTTCCTTCAAGTAAGAGTGGGCGGAGATCATGCCTTATTCAAAATGATTGGTCATTATCTCAAAAATCTTGAGCAAGAAATAGGAGGGGTACTCGATCAGAAATTCGTTGAAGAAAAAACAGAAGGATTCATCAATTATTGGAACAGCCTCGATGAAGTAAATCTCGATGAATGCGCCGAAATCAGCGGCATTTCAAAAGCACAAGCTTTCGAAGTGGCGGAATTAATTTCCAAAAAGAGAAATATTATTTCGTGCTGGGCCATGGGTCTTACGCAGCAGAAAAAAGCAGTTGCTATTATTCAAGAAGTGGTAAACATTCACCTCGTTTTAGGTGCAGTTGGAAAACCAGGCGCTGGCCTTTGCCCAGTGCGTGGACACTCGAATGTGCAAGGAGATAGAACCATGGGCATTAACGAAAAGCCCCGCGAACCATTCCTTCTCGCGCTAGACAAACGCTACAACTTCACGGCACCGAGAGAACACGGGTTCGACGCGGTAGAGGCCATTGAAGCCATGTCTAAAAATCAAGTAAAGATCTTCATTGGCCTAGGTGGAAACTTCGTTTCAGCAACGCCAGATAGCGTCTTCACAGGAAAAGCCATGCAGCGCGTTCCATTAACCGTTCACATTTCAACCAAACTGAACCGCTCACATCTGGTAACCGGAGAAGAGGCACTCATTCTTCCGTGCCTAGGAAGAACGGAAATAGACTTGCAAGAAGGCGGAGAACAATTCGTGACCGTTGAAAATTCCATGGGAATCGTGCATCGCTCGCGCGGAAGCGTTACCCCCGCTTCTGAACTCTGCATGAGCGAGCCCGCAATCGTTTGCGAAATCGGAAACGCTTGCAAGAAAACATCAGACCTCCCTTGGAAAAAGTGGAGAGGCAATTACGATTTCATTCGAGAAGAAATTGAGGCCACCATTCCAGGTTTCGATAATTACAACAAACGCGTTCGAGGTGTAGATGGATTCTACCTTCCGAACGGTCCGCGCGAAGGCAAGTTCACCACGCCTTCAGGAAAAGCGCAGTTCAGAACAGAGCCGCTTCAACACATAGAAATTCCAACCGGACATTACGTGTTAATGACCATTCGCACACACGATCAGTTCAACACAACGGTTTACGGACTAGACGACCGCTACCGCGGGGTGGAGAATGAACGTCGCGTAGTTATGATGAACGAAGAAGATATTCTGAAGGCTGGCTTTCAACACAAAGAATTGGTGAACATCGTTTCAATTCACGAAGGGGTAGAGCGCAAGGCCATTAAGTTTCATATTATTCCGTACGACATTCCGAAAGGATGCGTGGGGACTTATTTCCCAGAAACGAATTGCTTGGTTCCGCTGCATCACACAGCTGAACGAAGCAACACACCAATCAGCAAATTCTTAATTGTGCGATTCGAAAAATACAACGGAGAGGAAGGATGATTTCAAAAGTGTTGTGGTTTCCAATTAACGTGTTACAACTTTTATTGGTTCTGGTTTGGACCATTTTCTGTGGTCTATTTGGAATGTTGTTCGCCCTTGCAACGAACCCAACGTATTCGCATAGAATAATGGGATACTACATTTTCTCTCCAGTTATTCTAGCCATTTCCATGGTTCGAGTAAAGGTCAAAGGTTTAGAAAGTGTATTGAACGAACCTGCTATCTACGCAGCCAATCACGCGTCGCAATTAGACATTCCCATCATTTGCACAAGCATTAATCGTCCTATGTTTTTTATCGGAAAAGTTGAATTGAAAAAGATTCCAATTTTAAGTCAATACATGAAAATAGTGGGAATGATTTTCGTGGACCGAAAAAATCGCGAACGCGCTATGGCAAGCATGCGCACTGCCATTCAAGACATTCAAGGTGGGAAAAGTATCGCAGCATTTCCGGAAGGAACACGAACGAAAACAGGAGAGTTGTTGCCTTTCAAAAAGGGTGTTTTTACCATTGCGAAAGAAGGTCGAATTCCTGTCGTGCCCATTGCCATTGTTGGCAGTGCGAAGGCCTTGGCGAACGGAAGTTTTTTCCTTCGTCCTGCTACCGTTGAAATCAGAATATTACCCGCTTTGAAGGGCGATGATTTTTTCAATATGAGCATTGAAGAAATGGCGAATTACACGCGCTCGCTTATTCAACAAGAAATTGAAAAAGCTTAGAAAGGAAATCCCAATCCCAAGTTCAACACAGGTTGAAGCTTGAAGGAGGAAGGGGAATTGTTGACATCCGATAAGAAAGTATTGTATTCGTCTTTCCCTTGCCACAACCATTTCTCGCCGTCTACTTTCAACGGATCTCTCAACGGAATTCCAACATCCATTCGAACAATAAAGAAATCGAAATCAAAGCGCAATCCCGCTCCTGTGCCAATAGCGAACTCATTGTAAAAACGATTCTTATTGAACTCTGCATTCGGACGGCTGTTGTCTTTGTTCGCTAGCCAAATATTTCCAGCATCTATGAAAAAAGCAGCTTGAAACATATGCGTAATCTTGAAGCGATATTCCGCATTGAATTCCAATTTTATATCGCCAATATTGTTGAACGAACGAACCAGTGTAGTGTCGCGAAAACTTCCTGGGCCTAGTGTTCGTGCTTGCCAAGCGCGCAATCCGTTCGCACCACCGCTGAAATAACTTTTTTCGAAGGGAAGGGAAGACAGATTCCTCAATGGGATACCGACCCCAACAAAGGCTCGAAAAGCGAATTTGTTACGGTCGTCGGATTGCGTGTAGAAGCGCACATCGTGGTCCGACTTCACATATTGCGCAAAGCGAATGTTGTTAATCTCATAGCTTCCCAAAGAGTCGGTAACTGCGTTTGGAAGGCGCTGATAAACCGCACGAAGTAAATTGCCCGCCCCTTCAATGATGTTACCGCGGTAATAAAATGCGCGTGGTTGGTTACCGTCTTTCTGTGTGTTTATGGTATACCCCAAGCGAGAAGCTAAGATCAAGTGATCTTGGTAACTGTTCGCCAAATAGCTGTCGTTTAAAGATCCCAACCATTGATCGAAAGCGGCAGATCGATCAATTTTTATGACACTTAATTCAGCCCATTCAATGTCGAAAGAAGAAACCGTTTCCGGATTTTCAATGAAGTTCCAGCCGAAACTTACCTGTGAAAGTGTTCGCGTATAATCGGGTCTGCGCTGGTAATTCAATCCGGCTCGTAGCGTAGTTTTCGGGTCGTTACTTCGACTAGTCTTCGCTAAATCGCGAGGAAACAATCGTGGCAGAATTAAATTCAATTCTGGACCAATTTCGAACGTGTTCAGTTGAAAGGTACGTTGAACAATTTGATTGCCGGTGTTTGTTGAACCGTCACCCAGTACCTGAGATGCTTCAGCTCCGATCACAGTCTTGAATTCAAAAGATTCTGCCCCACGAAATACGTTCCTGTGTTTATAAATGAAGTTGCCATAGATACCCATGTTGCCAGATCGGTTGGTGACCCGAGGGTCAAAGCTTAAAGCTTGTCTTTTGTTCGGAGCCAACAGCACTTTGACATCGAGCAGGGATTGTCCAGTTTTAGGGTCGTTTCGTGGCGATAGTTGAATGTTTACTGTTTTAAAAACTCCTAATTGCGAAAAGCGTTTGTAGGTCTCGTCGAGATACCGCTGCTGATAGAGTTGCGTTTCCTTTACCTCAACACGCCTATCGAGAATTACAGGCTTCACACAAGACAGACCAACACTGTAAATGTCGAGCCCTTTGTATTGAATAGTATCGGTTGGAATTTCATTCGGATTCAAAGGATTGAAGGAAGTGTTAAATGAAATTTCTCCAATATAAAATTTACGGTGAGGCAATGTTTTTCCGGTGAAATTGCCGTAGCCGTCAAGGGCTTTTTGGTTCAGAAAAGTGACTTTGATGTTAACTTCTTTAGGGGAAGTGACGGTGTCTAGCTGATAGACGATATAGTCTGGAATGAATTCGTAAAAGCCCTCATTGCTCAAGAACAAGGTAATTCTGCCCCGCTCTGCATCGAGATTTGTGACACGGAAGCGTTCGTTTGACTTTATCAAAGTTTTCTCTTTGAGTTTGGGCAACTGTTTTTTTAAGTTAGCGTCCTCAGTGGTCCATTCAATATTTTTAATCTTATATAAGTCCTTCAGTTCAACATGGTAAACCACATGACTCTTTTTTCCTTTTTTCCAGAATAAACTGTTCTCGTCGTTAATGATACTTTCGCCTTTAACCTCTGCATTGAAATAACCATTCTTACGCAGGTAAATTTCCATTTGTCTCGCTCCCTTGTTAACGAGCATGGTGTCTAATAAAACAGGCGGTTCTCCGACAGTATAAGCAAGCCAAGGCCACAATCCGTTGCAGGTCTTAGGATCTTTGTGTTTTTTGTTTTTTCTCGTTTCTTTGTCGAAGCGTTTCTTGTTTATTTTCTTGCAGCGTTTGTCTATTCTTAACTCAGATCTTTCAAGAAACTTTCTTGGAACAAAAGTATTTAGACGCATGTTCAATCGAAACATCAAGGTTTTTCGATTCGGTTTAAGTTTTGCTAAATACAACAATTCATCGGATGTAATATCCCCAAGTGGAAGCAGGTCGTTTTTATATTCTGTGAAATCTACTTTGTGATCTTCAAAATAAATTTCTCCTTCTTGCAGATTATTTTGAATAGTACAAGATGCATAACTGATGGTTATGAATAGGCAAATAAGCATTCGCGAAAATCGGCTTTTTCTGAAAATTCTATTTTGCATCATTTGTACAAATATCTAACGCATCTTTGTAGAAATAAAATTTAATGTCCATTTCCAAGAACGAAATCAAACTAATTCGCTCCTTACAACAGAAGAAATTCAGAATGCAAGAGAATTTATTCGTTATTGAAGGAAGAAAAGCAGTGGAAGAGGCCCTTGGTTTTGGAAAGAAGATTTTAAAAGTGTTTACCACGGACGAAGATTTCGCGGCGAACTTCCAAGTGCCGCTTATTCATTCGCGGGACATGGAACAAATTTCGAGTCTGACCCAACCTCCAGGATATTTGGCTGTTATGAAGCAAGAGTTTCTTGAGTTGAATAGTTTGGTTGGAAAAACATTTTGTATTGCCAATGCTATTTCGGATCCAGGAAATTTAGGAACACTCATTCGCACCTGTGAATGGTTCGGAGTAGATGCCTTGCTTCTCGACGAAAACAGTGTAGATGTTTTCAATTCGAAAGTGGTTCAAGCGACCATGGGAAGTATTCTTCGTTTACCCTTTGTGAGTTCAACCTCTAAGGAGATAATAGATTTTTTTAGGTTGAAAGAAATTCCGCTATTAGCGGCCGATTTGAATGGAACGCCAATAAACACGTTCAATGCACCCGAGCATTGGGCATTGGTGGTTGGAAGTGAAAGTCACGGAGTGTCGAAAGAGTTTCTTCAATCGTCAGCAACACGCTTAACCATTCCTTCTTTAGGAAATGCAGAAAGTCTGAACGCCTCTATTGCGGGAGGAATTGCGATCTATCAATTGAAAGTAAAAGCCTAGTTATTTGCCATAAAATCCTGCGGGCTGCAATAACGGCTCAAAGACAAAGAATTGAGCCAATCCTAATTCATTGGCATCTGTTTTTGCCCAGAAATATTCTGGGTCGTAAGGTGTCATTTGTCCGGTTGCATCTGCTGTCAATTCTTTAGCTTTTTTCAAATACAGAGCGAGTGATGAAGTACTTCCAGCGTTGTTCTTCACACGTAAAACAAAAGTAGGTGCAATGTTTTTTATTGAGTCCGATGCGCTTGGTTTAAGCATTGTGTTGTAAGTCTCTAAATTCACCTTTCTCATGCGCTTCAATAAATCGAAAGCTAAAGCAGTATCGAGTTGGGCGAAGGGAGTGAGAGTTCCATTTAAGTACCGCTCGAATTTCAATTTGTTATTCCCAAAGTAAGATAGTTTGAAACTACTGCCAGGGTCAGTCATGTGCAATACTTCAATTTCAGCAATGTCGTTATTCGGATAGTAGAAAATATCTGTGCTGCGCCATTCCATTTCATCAATGAAAAAACGCGGGTTTAAAAAACCAGTGAACCCTTCAATGTGCGTTATGTATGGTTCTTCACTTCGCCCATCATTGGGAGTTTCCAATAACATTATGGTGCCCATATGATCTTGGGTATTCGGACCAATGAAATAGGTTTTGAGCAGCTCGTTATTCTTCCCGTAAATTTTCACTTCTTTCGCGGAAGTGGCCATTACGCTCATCATATTGTCGCGCATTTTGGAAGGAACATTTCCTCTTACACGAACATCATGAAAGCATTCGAGTAGCAGTTTAATAACGTCCTTACGCGCGTTGAATTTTTTATTTATGGTCCATTCGGTGCTTCCGTTTTTTCTTTCCAATAAAGCAACATTACCACTTCTGTCCTGAATGGTTACTTTGGAAACAGAAGCAGTGTCTTCAATGGAAAACTGCATAAATGCATTGTCGCCTGTTGAGCTTTTTTTGCTCAGTTTTGGATAAAGATAAAAAGCTGTTCCTGCAAGAATTAAAAACAAAACGAGGAGAAGAAGATTCTTTTTTTTCATATTAGTTCTGCTTGGTCCAACGTTTTTTTCTGGAGTAAACAACAGCAGAACCGAAGATGGCTAAGACCAAAAGAGGAGAGGCCGTATTCAACGTTTTCCAGTAATTTTTCTCTACTGAAATTTTATCCTTATTCAATTTTCTCACTTGAATATTTCGTGACCGAACATCAATCAAACTAGCGTCGTCTAAAAGATAGTTTACGCAATTGAGAAGTAAATCTTTGTTGTCGTATACCACGCGTTTGAATTGCTTGCTGTACCCTAAAGGATAAGGATATTCCTTTCCGTCTTCTATTTGAACTTCGTTGTATGCAATGTCCGAATCAGCGATCACAATCATACGAGTAGGCTCGCTAGCCCCTCTGTATGCAATCTCTGGAGACTTACGAATACTATCTGGCAGATAATCGTTGAATGCAGATGGAAATGTTCCCTCCATTAAAATTCCCATGACTTGATTGGGCTTGTTGTTCGTTTTGAAATAATCGCCGGTCTCTCGCAACAATTCTAAATCTATTCGAACAGGTGCTTTGAATTCCTTCGCTAAATCGGAAGAAAACAAAAATGGAATCTTGCGAATGTTCTTGTCTTGATTTACGGTGTCAAGTGATCCTGCGAACTCAGTGAATATTGGATCAAGATTCGCTGCAATCGGATGCGAGTGTTTTTCAGAAGTTAGAATAGGAGCGAAGTAGTTACTCTTTTCCACATAACTTCTTTGGTTGCCCATAGGTCCGTTGTCAAGAATAATAGGAGCACCCTGGAAATCAATAACCATATTTCTGTTCAAGCGCACACCGTACTCATAAAGCATTTCGTACAGTCCGTTTTCATTCGAGATGGCTAATGCAGCGCCTCCGTTTTTTAAGCTGTCTAAGTTCATGCTAAGCGCATCGAGCAGCCAAAGTACCTTTCCGCCATTCATAACGAACTGATCAATTAGGAATCGGTCTTTATCTGGAACAACGGTATCTGGACCCGCTACAATAAGCATGTCATAAGCGTTCGAACGGTATTGAAATTCTGGAAGCTTATCGCTTAATGCATTCAGTTTTCCGCCAATCGTAACCGGTTTCACATTGTAGTTGTCTTTAAGCGTGTATAGAAAATCGGCTAAATGAATACGAGGGATTTCCTTATGACCCTCTAAAACGCCAATCAATGGTTTCTTTTCACGCAATATTCTTCTAAAGCTGCTTGCTAATTCGTATTCTAAGTTGTTCACAGAAAAGTTTACCATCTCCGGATCAGACAAAGGCATCTCGCTTCCCATAAACTGAATGGGGTATTCTTTGCCTTTGTATTCGACTATGGCACCGGGCCAAATTATTTTATTGACTTCAGCACCGTCTTTTTCGTACGTGATGTTCGAGAATTTCAATCCTTTTTCATCGAGAGCTTTGAAAATTTCTTGACGTTTTTTTTCATCGGCTTCTTCGTAAGGATCAATGAATTCGTATTCGATTAATCCGCTACTCAAGTTGTTGAATTCTGCTAAACGCTCTTCCACAGCCTGTTCTAGGCGCTTGTAATCTGCTGGAAATTCTCCATGTAAATACACGCGCACATACACAGGTTCTTCCAAGCTTTCGAGCATGTCAAGTGATGTCTTGGAAAGCGAATTTCTTTTTTCTGCAGTAATATCTAATTTAAAAAAGACCACTGTGGAAAGAAGTGCTATGGCACATAAAATACCTACAGTTAGAAAAAATTGAACGAGGTCGGAATTGCGTTTCTTCATCTATGCAAAAATGCAATGCTTTCCGCGAAAAAAGAAACTAATTTCAGGAATTGTTAACACGCCCAAGAGTCTTTATTGAAGTCTTTCCCAAATTGAAAATTGCATCCATTATCGATAAGTCTTTTTCAAACGGAAATCGATCCGCAAATACCTGCGGATAACCATTCAATTCCACCGGTCTCGTTCCACGCTGCTTCCATCTCTCACCCACTAATTCTTTCACGAAGTGAATCTTTGGCTCCGCCAATCTTTCCTCCGGAATCTTTGATTCAATCAATCTTTCCTCCGGAATCTTTGATTCAATCAATCTTTCCTTTGGGATTTTGGGAAACCACCTGCATGTCCAGTCATGCGCTTTCATATTGAAATCAATCAGAAACTTCTCCTCCTTCAAAAAAAGTTCTTCCAATTCAACTTCAACAAAATCATACATCGCTGAATTACCATAAGCACTGCGAATGGCTTGAAGTGTTTTCTTCCCGCTGTATTCCGAACTAATACGAATTTCGCGAAGAAGTTTTCGCTCGCCTCCAGTCGATTCAACTGGAATCGTTAATGTTTGAACCCCGTTACCCGTGAGTATGTCGAATCGATTCCGATAGGTTTGCTTCTGAAAATATTCTTCATTGCTTATCTCGAAATTATTTTCAGCATACAACACATACCAACTGATTGGAGCGAAGCAGCAGAGTGGAAGGTGAGTCATGAAGGTTTTAGTCAACCAAATGGAAGATACGATCCCAACGAACGTTGTTGCTTCCGTGGTAATCCATGTTTTCTTTCGAGAACCAAGTGAACACCGCTTTTCCGACAATGTGATCTTCTGGAACAAATCCCCAGAAACGACTGTCGGCACTGTGATGGCGGTTATCTCCCATCATGAAATAATAATTCTGCTTGAAAGTGTAGGCCGTGGCTTCTTGCCCGTTAATGAAAATTTTCCCTTCTTTCTCTTGAATGGTATTTCCCTCGTAAGCCCCAATGACACGTCCGTAGCGAACAAATGCATCGTGCGACATTTCAATGGTCATGCCCTCAGCAGGAATAGCCATTGGTCCATATCTGTCGCTAGACCAACTGTTGAAAGGGTAGTCTGCAGAATTTGGATAAATAGATAATGAATTCTCCGATGTGGTGTCTTGGTATTGAACAACGCTCGCAAAATCACTAGTCATTCCGCGCATTTTGTTTGCCTCGTCTGAGGTCAGTGGCACAAGTAATAGTGTGCCTTCTTGATTGACCATTTGAATTTCGCTATTCAATTTTCCAAAATCACGTTGAAGTTTCGAAATAGCAGTTGCAGAAGAAACAGAAATCAAATGATTCCACATCATTCCTGCTTTGTTTTCGATAGCAGATCCATTGATATAAACTTGTCCATTACGCACCTCAAGAGTTTCCCACGGAAGTCCAATACAGCGCTTGATATACATTTCTTTTTTATCGAGCGGTCGATAGCGCGTTCCGCCAATTTTTAAGTTGCCTCTTCCTCCGGCCGTGTTTTCACGACACGACTTGCAAATGTTTTTCTCGTTGAAATTATTGCGAGCCATGCTCTCGTATTTAGCCCTGTCAGACAAATACAATTCAATATTATTGCCAGCAAGCGTTATTGCTTCGTTGCGAAGCAATTCATAATAATTATGTCCAACATAATACGGATCAACCAAAACGGTATCTCCATTCGGGAAGTTGAATACAACGGGGTCGAAACGCTCTACTTTTCCGAATCCAGGCGTGCGCATATATGGCAAGCTGAACCAATCCAAATAACTGTTCGTTAATCCCCCCGGAATGGCATTGTGGAAGAACGGAATAGAAACCGGAGTCATGGGCAAACGCGTTCCGTATGTGAACTTATCTACGAACAAATAATCTCCAACCTTCATACTTGCTTCCATAGATGGAGTAGGAATGGTGAAGGCTTCGAAAGTGAATGAACGAATAATGCTTGCAGCTACAACAGCGAACAAAATGGCTTCTCCCCATTCGCGTCCCCAACTTTTCTTAACCTTTGACCAAATGCGGGGACCAACATATTTTTCTTCATTCTTTTTGAAGGCCAATTCATAAAGTGCATACCACGGCAAAGCACCGAATTTCCATTGTTCCTTGCTAGATCTTTGATTGAAAACAATTCCAACTTCAACATTTACAATAACCAACATGATTAGGTTTACTCCCGGCACCAAAAGCAACAAGAACCAATACCAAGGACGGCCGATAATTTTTAATAATGGAAGGAAATGCAAAATAGGAATGAAACCAGGCAACTTGAATTCCATTCCGCTTCGCTTCATGAAAGCAGGCGTGGTTGCGCATTGAATGGCAATTAACAAAAACAGCAATATCCAGGGAATAAGATTCATTTTCTATTTATTAGTGAGGCGAAGTTACAAATTCAAGACATCTTTCATGGTATACACGCCAGACTTTCCATAAAGAAATTCAGCTGCACGAATCGCACCTGCCGCAAATCCTTTTCTGTTATGGGCTTCGTGTTTCAATTCTATCGTGTCAATTTCGCTCGTGTAGCGAACGGTATGCGTTCCCGGAACATCGGGTAAGCGAAGCGCCGAAATGGTCAGCATATCTTCCCCTATCTTCCCTTTTCTTCCCTTTTCTTGTTCATTCACCTCGTCCAACTTCCATGAGCTCAGATTTGGAGTATTCTCCAAAATCCCTTCCGCAAGTGTAATAGCCGTTCCGCTTGGCTTATCGAGTTTTGCCGTGTGATGAATCTCCTCAATACTCGCAGTGTACTCCGGGAATTTCGACATCACGCGAGCCAGTTCTTTATTTATATGGAAGGTGATCTGAACGCCTATGCTGAAATTCGTTGCAGATAAAATCGCGCTATCTGATTTCATTTTTGAAATCACTTCGTCGTACTGTCCGTACCACGCGGTTGTCCCAACAACAACGGGTACGTTTGCCTCGAAGCAAAGTGCAATGTTTTTCGAACATTGCTCAGGTGTACTGAATTCAATAGCGACATCTGCTTGCGATAGTTTTTCAACGGTTGCGGGATTTTCCGAATTGAATTTCCCAACGCACGTGTGTCCGTATTCGGAAAGCAAAGCTTCTATTGCTTTGCCCATCTTCCCGTATCCCAACAATGCAATTTTCATCAGTGAATATTTAATGTGAAATGAAGTCCGGTAAACCTTGGCGAGACAACAGGTGTGTAGTTCAACGAAAGGTTCGAACTCACATCGAATGAAAACAAATGCGCGTCAACATTCGCGTCAATAATTTGAAGCGCATAAACGCCCAAGAAACTCATATAACTGATGTCTAGCAATTTCTTATAATAAAGTTGGTTTGCATCGAGCTGATTGCTTGACAAACCTTCTGCGTCTCCAGTGGGATTCGTTGAAAGGTCGGTGTCGTTGAATGCGATATAAGAATTTTTCCAAAAGCGATAATTTTTTGTATTGTCGGAAATGAAAAAGATGCAGGTGCCTAACCCCGCATATACGATGGGCGCTTTCCAATACTTTTTATTGAAAATTTGTCCGCTTCCCGGAAGAACAGCAGACAAAACAGTTGCTTTTAAAGGACTGTGCGGCTGGTTCCACTTCAATTGAAATTTAGAACTGTCAGAAACAGCGACAGCATTGCTTTGGGCAATGCTGTTCAATGCAATGAGCATAAGAAGTGCGATGAACGCTTGCTTCATACTGTTTAGTTTAGTCCGAGCATGGAAATGATGCGCTCTAAATCGTCGTCTGTTGTAAACGGAATTTCCACTTTCCCAACGCCGCCTTCATTTCGAGTAACCTTGGCTTTCTTTCCGTAACGTAATTTTAAGTCGGCTTGCATCTTCTGAATTTCAAGTGGCATCAGATTCGCTTTCGAAGCGAATAACTTCGGTGCATCGTCTTCCTTCACCAACTCTTCCACCTTGCGAACGCTTAAATCTTTTTCAAGAATTAATTTGAAAATTTTCAATTGCTTACTTTCAGGTTCTGCATTAATCAATGCACGTGCATGTCCCATGCTAATGCGTTTCTCAATAATTCCAAATTGAATTTCTGGAGGAAGGCGAAGCAAACGAACGTAGTTGGTCACTGTTGTTCTGTCTTTACCCACGCGGTCTGCAAGTTTGTCGGTAGTAAGACTGCACTCTTCCATCAGACGTTTGTAGCTTATGGCAATCTCAAGAGCATTTAGGTTCTCACGTTGAATGTTTTCCACCAATGCCATTTCCAACATGCCTTGGTCATCTGCCTCACGCAAGTATACCGGAACCTCTGTAAGGTTCGCCATTTGGCTTGCACGAAAGCGTCGCTCTCCAGAAATGATTTGGTATTTCTGTGAAGAAACTTTGCGCACTGTGATCGGCTGAATAAGCCCGAGCTCACCAATGCTAGTAGCCAGTTCAATTAACGCGTCGTTATTGAAGTCCTTACGCGGTTGGTAAGGATTGGCTTCAATTTGCGAAATGTTCAATAAGGTAATTGGTCCAGCCACGTGTCCCACCTCTTTCTCTCCAGTTGGAGGCGCCGCTTGTGAAACGAGTTCACTTTTAGATGATGCTGGAGAATGCTCCAATAGAGCGCTTAATCCTCTTCCTAATGCTTGTTTCTTACTCATGATCTACTGGAATGTATTTTTCGTCGCTGCCCATCTTCGTCAAATTATTTTTTTGAAGAAGTTCGCGCGCCATATTCAAATAGTTCACCGCTCCCTTACACGAGGCGTCATGCATAATCACCGTTTGACCAAAGCTAGGCGCTTCTCCCAATGTAGTGTTGCGGTGAATTAAAGTGTCGAAAACCATCTCTTGGAAATGCATGCGCACTTCTTCAACCACCTGATTGCTCAAGCGAAGACGGGTATCGTACATCGTTAACAGAATGCCTTCAATGGTTAATTCTGTGTTTAATTTTTGCTGAACAATTTTTATCGTGTTCAATAATTTTCCTAATCCTTCTAATGCGAAATACTCGCATTGAACCGGAACAATGACACTGGCTGAAGCTGACAATGCATTTACAGTTACCAATCCTAAAGAAGGAGAGCAGTCTATAATAATGAAATCATAATCGTCCTTTATCTTATTCAAGGTGCCACGAAGCATATACTCGCGGCTGGGCATATTGATAAGTTCAATTTCGGCTCCAACTAAGTCAATGTGGGAAGGAAGTAAATCAAGATTTGGACTTTCGGTAGTAATGATGATATCGCGCGGATCTACATCGTTAATTAAGCACTCGTATATGCTTGTCTTAACCGTATTTGGATCCACACCTACACCGCTCGTTGCGTTGGCCTGTGGATCGGCGTCTACCAATAAGGTCTTAAATTCTAAAACGCCCAATGCAGCAGCTAGGTTAATGGCAGTGGTGGTTTTTCCAACGCCGCCTTTTTGATTTGCAACGGTTATTATTTTTCCCATGATATCGGGGTTTTTAGGTTCTTTTTACTTGTTTCACGCGTGTTTCACACGTTTAGCGAAAGTACGTTGCTTTATCTTCAGGAACTTTTTTTTTCTGAATGAAGTTTTACACACCACCTTTGTGCATGGAGTGTTAATAGACGTGTATAACTTTTTTAATTCGCAAGGAATAAGGAGTTTAGCATTTTGACTAGTGCTCGAAGTAAAACCAAATTATAGAATATGATAGAAATTCAAGACAGCGCTGAATGGCTCAGCAAAAGGGGAGTAGGACAGGTAGATGTGGGGATTGTTTTAGGGACGGGCCTGCACGGATTGGTTAACAAGATTAAGGTGTTGAAGGAATTTAGCTACAGCATGATTCCAAACTTCCCCATTGCGACTGTTGAGTTTCATTTTGGGAAATTGATTTATGGGGAAATGAACGGGAAGATGGTACTTGCTTGCGTTGGCAGGTTTCACTATTACGAAGGTTATACGATGGATGAAGTGGTTTTGCCTGTTCGTGTCATGAAATTACTTGGAGCGAAAGCTATACTCCTTTCTAATGCTGCCGGAGCGTTGAATCCTGATTTTGCTTTGGGTTCTCTCATGCTCATCGAAGATCACATTAATTTACAGCCCGAGAATCCGCTTCGCGGACCGAATCATGACGAACTAGGAGTTCGTTTTCCGGACATGCTTGAACCCTATAATATAAAGTTGAATAATCTTCTGAAGGATATAGCCGCTGAGAAAGGGGTTGTTCTGAACGAAGGGGTATATGCCTCTGTTCCCGGTCCCAATTTGGAAACCCGCGCGGAATATCGTTTTCTTCGCACCATAGGCGCAGACGCGGTGGGTATGAGCACCGTTCCTGAGGTTATTGCTTGCGTGCACATGGGCGTTCCCTGCTGCGCCATTAGCATACTAACGGATGCATGTGATCCGGCGAGATTAAAGCGGACCAGTATTCAAGAGATTATTTCTATTGCTGAGAGTAATGAGGTTTTTTTAACAGATTTGTATTCAGAATTAGTCGCTCGAATATAGTTTTCAATAATTCGTCAATTTTTTTTACACAGCCCGTATTGTTATATCGGGCTTTGTTGTATTTTCCCCTTCGAAATTTTGAAAACCAATTAAACCTTTATGAAAAAACTCTACGTTTTAGCCCTTGCATTAGTAAGCTTTACTGCTGCAACTGCTCAGACCTTTACAGCTGCAACGCTACCAGGGTCTTATTACAGCGGAGGTGTTACAGGCGTTTGGGACATGAACAAAGATGGATTAAACGACATCGTTGTTCTTGACCAAAGTAAAACACTTCGCATTTTATATCAACAAGCCAACGGCTCATTTACACAGGTGAATACCGGTACTCAATTGGGTGCTTCACAATGGGGAATGACAGTGGGTGACATTGACAACGATGGATACGGAGACGTTATCTGTGGTGGTTCATATGATAACCTTCATGTATACAACATTGACGCTACGGGTACTGCTGTAACCACAACTCTTCCTGTTGGAATTTTCACGCAAGCTTGTACGCTTGGTGACGTGGATAACGACGGATGGTTGGATTTCTTTGCTTGTCACGACGATGGTCCTGCACACATGTGGAGAAACGACGGTGCTGGAAACATGGTTGATCAAAACAACATCATGACTGACGGTGCTGGTACTTCCTTATTGGATTACAACCTATACGCTGGTAACTACCCAGGAACAAGCGATCCATTGATGTCAGGAAACTACGGTAATGAATTCTCTGACTTCGACCGTGATGGTGACCTAGACTTATTGGTTGCCAAATGTCGTCAAGCTTCAAACGATCCTTTGGATGTTCGTCGCACGAATCTACTTTTCGTGAACGATGGAAACAACGTATTCCACGAAGATGCTCACGCACGTGGATTGGTAAACTTGCAACAATCTTGGACTGCCACTTTCGGTGACATTGATAACGATGGTGACTTCGATTGCATGATGACTACGCACAGCGCTACTTTGAAAATATACGAAAACAACGGATTAGGTTATTTTACTGACATCACTGCAGGTTCTGGATTAGACAATGTATCTGGCTTCTTCATGCAGGCTCAAATGACCGACTTCGATAACGATGGTTTCATTGATGTTATTTATGCTGGAGGTACTTTCGGATACTACCGCAACAACGGAAATAACACCTTTACTTCTATGACAACTTCTTTCAATAATCCACAAACCATGCACGGCTTCGGATTGGGTGATTTGAACAACGATGGATTCGTTGACGTTTACGCAGGTTATGGTAACTCTAACGGTTATGTAACCCCAAGTAACGTAGCTGACCGTCTTCAAATTAACGGTGGAAACAACAACCATTGGGTTGGATTCAATTTAGAAGGTGTAATTTCAAACAAAAATGCAGTAGGTGCTCTTGTTGAAATTCACGGTTCATGGGGTACTCAAATTCGTGAGGTTCGTTCTGGTGTAAGCTATGGTATTACCAATTCTAATATCTTGAACTTCGGTATTGGTTCTGCTACTTCTATTGATTACGCAATCATTCACTGGCCAGCCGGAGGAATGAAGGTAATTACAAATCCAGCTATTGATCAATACCACAACTTTGTAGAAGTTGATTGTACAGCTCCAGTAGCCTCTATTACGGCTGGTGGAAACACACAATTATGCGCTGGTCAGACTGTAAACTTAACAGCTACTGCAACTGGAAGCAACTTTATTTGGAGCAACGGTGCAACAACCAACACAATCACTGTAGGTGACGCTGGTCTTTACACTGCAATTGCTTACGATGCAAACGGATGTGCAGGAAACTCTAACGCAATTACTGTTGCTGTTAACACAACCGTTTCAACACCAACAGTTACAGTTGCTGGTGCTCTTGATTTCTGTCAAGGATTATCAGTTCAGTTAACCGCTTCTACTGGCGCTAGCTATTTGTGGAGCAACGGTGCAACGACTCAAACAATTGATGCGACTTTACCAGGTGACTACACTGTGCAAGTTGAAGGTGGTTGCGGAATGGCTATGTCTGCTGCAACAACGGTTGTAGTTTATGCTGCTCCTGCTGCTCCAACTGCTGCTGATGTAACTATCGGTTCAACAGGATTAACAGCTGACTTAACAGCTACAGGAACTAACCTTCAGTGGTACGACGTTGCAACTGGAGGGTCTCCAATCGCAACAGGTTCAACATTTACTACCCCAACAATCACAACTTCTCCAACTTCATATTGGGTTGAAGATGTTGCAACATACGGTGGTGCTGTAGGTGTTGGTGGAAAGTTAACGAACGACGCTGTAAATGGCGCTTACTTCACAAATACACCAACAAACTTCAATAAGTTCGATGCGTTGGAAGATGTTATTTTGGATAGCGTTTATGTTTATTCAAATGCACAAGGTCTTCGTACGATTGAAGTGGTTGACGCTAACTTAACTGTTATTGCAACTGCAACTGTTGACATTCCTAACGGAGAGTCATTTGTTCCTTTGAACTTCTTTGTTCCTGCTGGAACAGGCTACGGTTTGAGAACCTCTACCGCTAACCCTGGATTGTGGAGAGACCGCGACATTTCTGTTGCTTCTCCATACCAATATCCTTATGATGTCAACGGATTAATCAGCGTAACAGGCACTACAGTTACCAACGGTAACCAAAACCAAGACGGTGACAACTACCATTACTTCTTCTACAACTGGCACGCACACACACCTTCTTTCGACTGTCCTGGTCCAAGAGAAGAGGTTGTTATCTCAATTGTTGGAGTTGAAGAGTTAGAGACTATTTCTAACGTAGTGGTATTCCCAAATCCAGCTACTGACCACTTAACTGTTCGCTTGAACAGCACAAAGGGAGGTGCAATGAATGTTAATCTTATCGATGCAGTAGGTAAAATGGTTCAAGCGAATCAAGTTACTGTAAGCACAGGAACTCAGAATATCGAGCTTAACCTTAACGGTATCGCTCCAGGTATCTACGAATTGCAAATGGTGAAGGATGGTAAAGCATCTTCTACACGTATCGTAGTTCGCTAGTAGACTTTTTAGCATAGGAAAAGGGGCCGAGCAATCGGCCCCTTTTTTATTTGTCAGTGTTCGCTGACAGGTTGTCGGAATGCACTGCGTGGCATATTGGTTGAATGGTCCGACGAAAATTATCAAACTATGAGACAAGGAAATATTTCAGTTCAAACCGAAAACATTTTTCCAATTATTAAAAAATTCTTGTATTCAGATCACGAGATCTTTTTACGTGAGTTAGTGAGCAACGCAGTAGATGCTTGTCAAAAGGCAAAAACGTTGAGCAGTCTTGGCGAATTGAAAGAAGGTGCTGAGAACTATCGTGTTGAAGTTATTTTGAATGAAGCAGACAAGACCCTTACCATTCGAGACAATGGAGTGGGTATGTCGGAAGAAGAAGTAGACAAATACATCAATCAAATTGCCTTTAGCGGCGCTGAAGAATTCGTTAGTAAATATCAAGACGCACAAATCATTGGGCATTTCGGTTTAGGCTTCTATTCCGCTTTCATGGTGGCGAAGGAAGTAGAGATTATTTCGAAGTCTAGAAAAGAAGCTCCTGCTGTTAAATGGGTGTGCGACGGTTCGCCGAACTTCACCATGGAAACAGTAGAAAAAGAATCCTACGGAACAGATATCATCTTGCACATCGCAGACGATTCAACCGAGTTTTCTGAAAAATCTCGTTTGGAAGGAATTCTAAACAAATACTGTCGCTTCATGCCAGTAGCGATTGTGTTCGGTGAAAAGACAGAGCACGTTGAAGATCCTAACGGAGAGGTTGACGATAAAGGAAATGTGAAGCGCGTTGAAACGACCGTGGACAACGTAATCAATTCAACAACGCCCCTTTGGACCAAGAAGCCAGCCGACCTTCAACAAGAAGACTACGATAATTTTTATCGTGAATTGTATCCGTATTCCTTCGAAGATCCGTTGTTCCACATTCACATCAACGTAGATTACCCTTTCAACCTAACCGGAATTTTGTTCTTCCCGAAGTTGAAGACGAACATGGAAAACAACCGAAACAAGGTTCAGTTGTATTGCAATCAGGTATTCATCACAGATGAAGTGAAGAACATTCTTCCCGATTTCCTTACGTTGCTGCACGGTGTGATCGATTCTCCAGATATCCCGTTAAACGTGTCGCGCAGCTATTTGCAAGAAGACGGAAACGTGAAGAAGATTTCTGCACACATCACCAAGAAAGTAGCAGACAAATTGAACAGTATGTTCAATGCAGATCGCAAAGATTTCGAATCGAAGTGGGACGATATCTCTGTATTCATTCATTACGGAATGTTGTCGGAAGAGAAGTTCAACGAGAAGGCAGTGAACTTCAATCTTTTCAAAACAACTGAAAATGAATATTTCAATTTGGAAGAATTGAAAGCGAAAGTAGACGTCCTTCAAAAAGATAAAAGTGGCAACACGGTTGTGCTTTACAGCAACGACAGCCAAGCGCAAGATTCATTCATTGCTTCAGCAAAAGATCGTGGGTATGTGGTGATTGAAATGAACTCGCCATTGACTCCGCATTTGATTTCACAATTGGAATCGAAAGATCAAACGTTGAAGTTCAAGCGAGTGGATAGCGATGTGTTAGACAAGCTAATTGAAAAGGAAGAGAATTCAGCCTCACTTCTAACGGAGGAAGAAAAGACAGCGTTGAAGCCATTGTTCGAAGAGAATTTGGACACAAAGTCTTTCAATGTGAGTTTTGAAAACATGTCTTCAACGGAAGCGCCTGTAACCATTGTTCAAAACGAATTCATGCGTCGCATGAAAGAGCAAAGTGCATTGGGCGGAGGCGGAGGAATGAATTTCTACGGAGAACTTCCAGATAGCTACACGATCGTAGTGAACTCGAATCACCCATTGATGCAGAAGATTAATGCCGATAAGGAAGCGGGTAAAGGTCTGGCGCAACAAGCAGTTCAATTGGCCATGCTTTCAAAAGGTATTTTGAAAGGAGCTGAATTAACCAAGTTCATTCAAGCCAACTTCGAATCGTTAAATAAATAATTTGCTTAATAAGAAAAAAAGGAACAACTTCGTTCAACAATAAACAAGAAATGAAATCAAACAAAGTGCTAATGGCTCTCCTCGCAGTAGTAGGAGTAATAGTTTTAGGATATGGTATTTTCTATTTTTATGGAACTAGCGTATACAGTGGAGCCGTGGAGAAACAAGAAACGGTTAACGAAAAATGGGCGAACGTTCAAACGGCTTATCAACGTCGTGCCGACTTGGTTCCTCAACTGATAGCAACCGTAAAGGGCGCTGCGGCCAATGAAGAAAAGATTTTAACGGAGGTTACCAATGCACGCGCGGGTATAAAGAGCGCTACAACACCGGAAGAAATTCAACAGCAGGGAAGCATTATCAATCGGAACATTCAAGTGGTATTCGAGAAATACCCAGAGATTCGAAGCACAGAAAATTTCGGAATGCTTCAATCACAGTTGGAAGGAACCGAGAATCAAGTCAAAACAGAACGCGATTATTACAACGAAGCGGTGAAGGAATTTAACAGTTACGTTCGTGGTTTTTGGAAGCACAAAGCCCTTGGATTAGTTGGCGATGACGATGAAGAGTTCAAGGTTCGTAAGATGTTCGAAGCAGACGCTGGAAGCGAAAACGCGCCTAAGGTTAGTTTCGAATAATGGAGTTTTTCTTCGAGGAACAATTCTCTATTCAGGTAGAGAAGGCCATTGAAGAAGCAGAGTTGCTTACTTCAGCAGAATTCAAATTGCACATTGAAGAATCGTGCAACGAAGATTTACTGGATAGAGCAGCTTTTGTTTTTTCAGAATTGGAATTGCACAAGACCGAGAAACGCAATGCTGTTCTGCTATACGTGAGTATTAACGACAGAAGGGTCTCGATCCTTGCAGACGCAGGAGCGAAAGCGCATTTGTCGGAAGAGTTTCTTTCCAATTGTCTTTCAATTTTAATTCATGATTTTAAATCGGACAACTACGCTGAAGGGATTCGTTCTTGTTTCCTCAGCATTGCTTCAACTTTAAAATCACAATTCCCTTATCAAGAAAACGACGTCAATGAGATCAACAATAAAGTCAGCCGTTAAGTTATTACTCGTCGCTGCTTTGCTCGTCTTTGGCGCAAACGCAAAGGCTCAGGATTGCTTTCCTGCGAAAGATGATCGCCGTTTGGTTTATGATGGCGCAGGCATGTTGGCGGCAAATGAAATACAATTGTTGGAAGACAGCTTGCAAAATTTAGCGCGTACTACAGGAACACAAATCGTGGTGGTAATTGTGGAAGACTTATGCGGATTTGAACCTTATGCTTTCGCTACGAAGCTCGGGGAGAATTGGGGCGTTGGTCAAGCCAAGCAAGACAATGGAATAGTATTCCTCATTAAGCCGAAGCAAGCGTCTTCCAAAGGAGAAGCTTTTATTGCAGTTGGAAGAGGGCTGCACGGAACCATTCCAGACGCTGTCTCTCACACCATTGTCGAAAATGAATTTATTCCATTAGCGAAACAGCAAAAATATTTTGAAGGCATTGCGAAAAGTGTTCAAATACTTTCCGATTTGTCTCGTGGAAAATATCCAGCAAGTGCATACGCCCCTGAAAAGAAAAGCAACAAGGGCGGAATAATTGGAGCAGTCATTTTCTTTTTAATCATTGCAGGAATTTTCTTTTTATTTAAAGTGAAAAGCACTCGTCAATATGCCCGAACGAACAACCTCGGTTTTTGGGCGGCCTGGGCTTTATTGGCTTCCATGAACACACGTCACTCAGGGTACTACAATTCATTCCGAGGCGGAAGCGGAGGCTTCGGTGGATGGGGCGGAGGAAGTTCTGGAGGCGGAGGAGGATTTGGTGGATTCGGTGGCGGAAGCTTTGGCGGTGGAGGAGCAGGCGGTTCTTGGTAATGTTGAATTGACCTATCTTCGCGACATGAATTTGAAAACAAGAACATCGTTAGCAGGAGCACTATTCGTGCTTTTTGTAGGTGTCCTTTCTTTCCAAACCATTCACCAACTCACGGCGCACAGCCACGATTCAGAAGCTTCTCATGAGCATGAAGACGAGCAATGCCAGTATTGTGCAGTCAAAGCCCTTCCTTATTTACCTGTAGAAATTTTAAACATTGCTTTTCATTGCAATGTTGATTTGCCTGTAGCAACATCGGTTTATGTTTCGCCATTTTCAGATTCAGTTTTTGTAGAACAATCGGGCAGAGGACCTCCCCAAGGATGATCGTTAATTCTTTTTCGATTTCATCCTTAATATTTTTCAATGCGTTTATTTTTTCTTATTCTCTTTTTGGGAATGGGATTTTTTGCACAAGCGCAACTGCACGGAATTGTAGTTGATGCTTCCACGCAATTACCCCTTTCTGATGTTCATGTTGAAGTGCATGAGCTCAATGCCGACGTCATTACCGACGGTAAAGGATATTTTGTTGTGGAAGAAATTCCAGTTGGAAAATATCATTTACATGTGTTGAAAGACAATTACGCGGCGAAGCTTTTTGACTTCACGGTGGAGCGAGATTCCATAACAACCCTGCGCATTGAATTGCTTCCTTCCCATTTTCAATTGAATGAAATTGTCATTGAAGAAGGAACATCGAAAGTAGAAGTGCGAAGATCTTCGCAAGCCATGGTTTCGCTTTCAGCGAAAGAACTCACCTTAGCAAATGGACTTACTCTTTCCGATAAGTTGAAATCTCAGCCCGGAATTTCTTCCATTTCAACCGGTGCAGGAATGAGCAAGCCGCAAATCCGAGCATATTCCGGCTCGCGCTGTTTCATTCAAGATTTAGGAATGAAGCACGAAGCGCAGCAGTGGGGAAATGACCACGGATTAGAGATAGATCCGTTTCAAATTGAAAACATTGAATGGCGGAAAGGCTCGGGGAATGTGGTGTACGGATCAGATGCCATTGGCGGAGTGCTTTCCATTCGCTTGCCCGAAGTGCCGAAAGAAGGTGTGCATGGGAACGTGGGTTCCATCTTCCAATCGAACAACAGCACATTTGGAAACTCTGCTCAAATTTCAATTCGAAAAAATAAAAATTACTTCAAACTTCGAAGCACGTTCATGAATTACGGCGACATGCAATTGCCTGCCGATTCGTTCACTTATTTGAGAAGAATTTATCCGCTTGCCGAAGGTGCTTTGCAGAACACAGCAGGGAAAGATGTGCATGAGCAATTCGTAATCGGAAGACTTCTTCCCAAAGGAAAAATGCAATTGTCGCAAAGTTTGTACACACAAGATGCGGGTATGTTTGTGGGTGCCATCGGAGTGCCCACGGTTGGCAGTGTGCAGAGCGATGGCGATTCAAGAAATGTTGGATTTCCTAATATATCGCTCCGACATTTTAAGTCGGCTCTCCATTTTTCTTCCAACACAAAATGGGGTTGGTTCGAAACGAATGCGGGCGTTCAAGAAAACAGAAGGCAAGAGTTTATTCTTCCACGAAGAGATGGCTTTCAGCCCTTGCCGAATTACAACGTTGCGCACGACTTGCGTTTGCGTTCAGCGCAAATCAATTCGTTTTTACGAATGACATCTAAAGAAGGGACAAAGATGTTGGTTGGATTATTTTCGGAATTGCTTCAGCATACTCGAGGTGGATATGATTTTTTGTTGCCGAATTATTCAGGCATTCAGAATGCGTTTTATGTGGAACAGAACGCTCCCCTTCAACATAGAAAAAAAGAAACTTTCCGAACCTTTGGAATGCGAGTGGAGCAGGGAAGAATGCATGACGAAGCTTTTCGCTCTCCTGTTTATGCATCGGTCGATAGCATTGGATCTTACTACGTTCGTGCAAATGAGATGACTCGAAATTTTGCGGGATGGTCGTTCGAAATTGGAGAAGCCGTTGCCCTTCGCGAAGGGCAGTCTTTGAAGTATAGTCTGCAACGCGCATGGCGCATGCCGAATGCGGCCGAGTTGTTTATTAACGGCGTCCATCACGGTACTTTCCGCCATGAGCAAGGCAATGTCATGTTGAATTCGGAAGTGGGCTATCTCTTCGAAGCTGCGTATGAACTTCAAACCGAAAAATTCCGATTGTCGTTGGCGGGATATGCGCATTATTTTTCCAACTACATTTTTCTTCGTGCTTCTTCCCGTTTTTCAGAACTATCGGATGGGGGACAGATCTATGTTTATTCGCAAGACCGCGCCATGTTTTCTGGAGGTGAAATGAAAAGTGAATTTCAATTGAATACGCGAACGAAGTTGGAGTGGAGCGCGCAGTCGGTTTTTTCGTATTTGTTTTTATCTGGAACGGCTTCGCCTTTTACTCCGCCGATTTCATCGAGTCTTAATCTTCAACATAAATTATTCGAAATGAAAAACAAGTTGAATGTTCTGTTTGAAGTGCAAGGCAATTGGGCTGCTGCGCAAAACAGAGTCGACCGCAATGAGAAGTCAACGCCTGGATATCATACGTTAGATTCTAGATTGAAAGTTGAATGGAAGTTGCACGGTTTAACACTCGAAAGTAATCTTGGTGTAAACAATCTTTTCAATGCATTTTATTACAACCACACGAGCAATTACCGAAGACTGAATCTTCCGGAAATGGGCCGAAATGTATTTATTCAAACATTAGTTAAATTTTAAAATCAACTCAAAATGAAAAATCAAATTCTTAAATCGTTTCTTGTGTTAATCGGAGGAGCGTTCATTCTTGAAAGCTGTCAACAAGAGGATACGATTCCACCTGTGATACATTCTGTCTTCGTTAACGATACAATTGGACAAGACTTTGCGGTGATGCCAGGCGATTCTTTGGCAATTCGTTTTACAATTATAGATGACTACCCATTAAGTCAGATGAAGGCGAGTATTCACGATGCGGCAGATGGGCATAGTCACAATGGTGTTGTAGATACCGCTGCAGTGGTTCCGAATGTAGGTTTGTGGGTTGACACGCGCATTCTAGCATTGTCGGGAACCACTGTTACAAAGACCTTGTACTATGTCGTTCCAGATACCATTCACGGAGTGTGGCATTGGGAGTTACAGGCGGTAGATGAGAGCGGAAATTCAGCGGAGGAATTCGTTGTGGAATTCGACGTGCAATAGTGGTACGGTTTTTTAGTTAGGGACATTGGTACAACGAATCTGCGTTGTACCTTTAACCCGAACTTATGAAAAAGAAAATCGTCCTGTTTTTAGTTGTCCAATCGCTTATTACAGCCACTGCTTGGGCACAACCAGATCCGAAAACAACAACAGATAAATTCGCGTCGTTGTTGAACTACATCGAATACATGTATGTAGACTCGGTAAACTCAAAAGAACTTACAGAAAAGGCAATCATATCATTGCTGGAAGAATTGGATCCCCATTCAACTTATATCAGTGCTGAAGAATTACAAGAAGCCAATGAACCGTTGGAAGGAAGCTTCGATGGTATTGGCGTTCAGTTCAACATACTTCACGACACCATAATGGTAGTGGAACCTATTCAGGGCGGACCTTCTGAGAAATTGGGCATTCGTGGCGGAGACAAAATTGTATCCGTAGACGGTGTTAACATGGCGGGAATTGGTGTGAAAAACACCGATGTGTTTAAGAAACTACGCGGTCCACGCGGAACAAAAGTGAAAGTGGGTATTCTCAGAAAAGGAGTTCCGGGAGTTTCGACTTACGAGATTGTTCGAGATAAAATTCCGATTTACTCTATTGATGCCGCTTATATGGCAGCAGAAGGAGTTGGGTACATTAAAGTATCTCGGTTCGCGAAAACGACAACCGAAGAGTTGCGCAAGGCGTTAGACGATTTGAAGAAAAAAGGAATGCGCGATTTGGTATTGGATTTACAAGACAATGGCGGAGGAATGTTGAGTGCGGCGATTGATATGTGCGATGAGTTCTTAGATAAAGACAAGCTGATTGTATTCACTAAAGGAAGGGCTTTTCCGGAAGAGAAGACAAACGCGAAGCCACGCATTAAAGGAAGATTTGAAGAGGGCCGATTGGTGGTGTTGATTGACGAGTCTTCAGCGAGTGCGAGTGAAATTGTAAGTGGTGCCATTCAAGATTGGGACCGTGGGGTTATTGTTGGAAGAAGATCTTTTGGAAAAGGATTGGTTCAACGTCCAGTTCCGTTGCCAGACGGTTCCATGGTTCGCTTAACCGTTCAGAAGTATTATACGCCTGCTGGAAGATGTATTCAGAAGCCTTATGAAAAAGGATTGGAAGATTACGAGATGGATTATTTGAAGCGTTTGAAGAATGGTGAGTTTTTCCATGCCGATAGCATTAAGTTTTCCGAAAAAGATAAGTATGAAACGCGTTTGACGCATCGTACGGTATATGGTGGTGGTGGAATCATGCCAGACATTTTTGTTCCGTTAGACACTTCTGAGAACAGTAAATATTTTTCAAATCTTCTTCGTGTTGGAATTACCAACGACTGGACCATGGAATACGTTGATGCACATCGTGATGAATTGAAAAAGAAGTATCCATCATCTAAAGATTTTATTTCACACTTCATGTTTTCGGAATCCGAAGTGCAAGCGTTTATTCAAGCTGCTGAAAAGAAGGAAGTGAAATTTAATGAAGAAGAGTTTGCTCGTTCAAAGCAAGTGATTCTTATTCGTATGAAGGCGTTGGTGGGAAGAGGTATTTATGAAAACGAATCGTTCTATGAAATCATCAACGAATTGAATCCGGCCTTCAAACGCGGAATGGAAATTCTTGTGAACGGAGAGTTCGAGAAATTGCCATTGGGATTCGATGAATACAAAATGGGTAAATCGAAAGCGAAAAAATAAGAAAATGAAAAAGCTAGTCATTGTTTTTGGAAGTGCACTGCTTGCATGTACAAGTTGCTCCACTTCTTCAACCAACACTGCAGAAGTTATTCCAAGTCAACCTGCACCTGTCGTAATTCCTAAAGAGGCTCCTAAGCCAGGTTCGGGTGAAGAATCTAAACTTCGTTCAAAAACGAAAATGAAATTCAAAGAAATGTTGCACGATTTCGGTCGGTTGAAAGAAGGAGAGAAGCGTGAGTTTGATTTTGAATTCACCAATACAGGAAAGGAAGATTTGATTATTGAAGATTGTAAAGGTTCATGCGGGTGCACTGTTCCGGAGTGGCCGAAAGAAGCAATTAAGCCCGGACAATCGGCAGCTATTAAGGTGAAGTTCGACAGTACGAAGAAAGAAAAAGATCAAGAGAAGTCTGTGACCATTACGGCCAATACAGAACCGGAAATAACTACGGTCATTAAAATAAAAGCTTACGTAGAACCATCAGCTGCGAAATAACAAAGGAAGAACATGGCCAGTGCGCAAGAAGAAATAGGAAGAAGAAGAACGTTTGCAATTATCTCTCACCCCGATGCCGGTAAAACAACACTAACTGAAAAGCTCTTGCTTTTTGGTGGTGCTATTCAAACAGCAGGTGCTGTAAAGAGCAACAAGATTACCAAGACTGCAGCTTCCGATTTCATGGAGATTGAAAGACAGAGAGGAATCTCAGTTGCGACTTCGGTGATGGTATTTGAGTATCAGGGCAAGCAAATTAATTTGCTCGATACTCCCGGTCACAAAGATTTCGCAGAAGATACCTATCGCACGCTTACCGCAGTAGACAGTGTAATTCTCGTTGTTGATAGTGTGAAGGGTGTTGAAACACAGACTGAGCGATTGATGGAAGTTTGTCGCATGCGCGATACGCCAGTGATTGTATTCGTGAACAAGATGGATTTAGAGGGGCGTGATGGTTTCGATATTCTCGATGAATTGGAAACGAAGCTGTCTATTAAAGTGCAGCCGTTGTCTTGGCCAATATCGAAGGGATTCAGCTTCAAAGGCGTTTATAAGCTTTATGACAAGAGCATTAATTTGTTTGCTTCCAACAAAACCAAGGTGGAGGAAAACATTGTTCATATTGAAGATTTGAATGATCCTATTCTCGATGAATTGGCTGGTCAATACGCGAATGAATTGCGTCAAGATGTGGAGCTCATTAGCAACGTTTACGATCCGTTTGATGTTGAAGCGTACAAAGCAGGAAAGTTAGCTCCTGTGTTTTTCGGTTCGGCCATGAATAATTTCGGGGTGCGTGAGTTGTTAGAGAAATTTATTGAGATTGCTCCGACGCCTCGTTCACGCGAAACAGAGACAAGAGAAGTAGATCCGACTGAAGCGAAGTTCAGTGGATTTGTTTTCAAGATACACGCGAACATAGATCCTCGTCACCGCGATCGCATTGCATTCTTGCGTGTGTGCAGTGGAAAGTTTGAGCGTAACAAATTTTACAAGCATGTTCGTTTAGCGAAAGAATTTAAATATCCGAATCCGGTTACGTTTATGGCGCAAGCGAAGTCAACCATTGACGAAGCTTATCCGGGTGATGTGGTAGGATTGTATGACACGGGGAACTTCAAGATTGGCGATACGCTTACGGAAGGTGAGAACATGATGTTCAAAGGAATTCCGAGTTTCTCGCCAGAGATCTTCAAAGAATTGGTCAACCGCGATCCAATGAAGACGAAACAATTGGACAAAGGAATTCGTCAGCTTACCGAAGAAGGTGTTGCACAGGTGTTTTTCCAAGAACCGGGTTCACGCAAAATTGTTGGAACGGTTGGTGAACTTCAATTTGAAGTCATTAAATACCGTTTGGAAAACGAATACGGTGCGAAATGTATTTTCGAGCCGAAGTCATATTACAAGGCATGTTGGATAACAACTACCGACCCAGCGAAACTCGCAGAGTTTTTGCGTATTAAAGGAAACAACATTGTGAAAGACAAAGAAGATCGAGATGTCTTCTTAGCTCCAAGTCAGTTTATGCTCGACATGGAAAAGCAGAACTATCCGGAATTGAGTTTCCACTTCACAAGTGAATTAGACGCATAAGAAAAAAGCCCCGAAGGGCTTTTTTTTATCTTATAATGGTCACGTGTCCTGTAACAATTCGATCGGGCTGCGGATCATCTGCTCGAGCTTTCTTTCTGTATACAACTCGGTAGGTGTAGACGTCGTTTTGAGCGTAATAGTTAGCATCTCCCGGATTATGTTCTTTTGAGTTTCCGATCCACGCTTCGTCTACGTCGTTGGTTTGAAATATCTTAATTCCCCACCGATCATATATGGTGAATTCGTAGAATTCAATTCCCTCTGTGCTAGAAAATGAAGGTTTGAAAACATCATTGATGCCATTGTAATCCAAAGGTGTAAACGCACTAGGAACGAAAACTACAATTCCTTCAACATGAAGTATTTCCGTTGCTATATCGAAACAATTGTATTCGTTAGAAACGGTAAGTTGAACGAGATAGTTATCGATGTGTTCATAGGTATGTGTTGGATTCGAATCTGTGCTGAAGTTCGAATCACCAAAGTCCCAGCTGTAATTTGTTCCACCGACACTGTAGTTGTAAAATTCGAAATATGGATATACGATATCTGCTGTGAGCGTATTGGTTAGAAAACTAGCAGTCGGCGTTGGATGAACAATCAAGAAATTTTGAAAAGTTAACGTGTCAACGCATCCTAGGTTACTAGTAAGGATCGCTTCAATCGAATACACTCCCTGCTGACCGTAATAGTGAGTAACAGTTGTAGGGTTTAGTAGATTTAAAATTGTTCCGTCTCCAAAGTCCCATGTCGAGGTTGCGATGTTTGTTCCCGTTACAGCGAATTCAGCTGTGGTTCCCAGACACAATTGGTTATTCGGGATATTTAATTGTGCAGTGGGTAAATCGTGAATAATGAAATCATGAGTTATCGAATCTGTGCAACCGAATTGATTTGTAGCTACAAGTTCAACAGGATGAATTCCTGAAGTGGTGAATGTTGTTTGATACGTTGCCAAGGAATTACTGTAGCTAATTCCACCAATATTCCAGGTGTACGGAGCAACTGCAAATGTGGAAGTGTTTTGCATGGTTGCATTTACCGGTGGGTAAAAACAAGCTTCAGGTTGATCAAAAGTAAATGCGGCAATCGGTTGTGGGTTTACTTGAACGGTCGCGTTTGCGCTCGAACTGCAGGTAAGCAGAGGAATAGTCGGATAGAAATTGCTCGCGTTAATAGTAACGTTATAGTTTAATGGTGCATTACTTTGATTTATATACAAGTGATTTGGATTGGAAGTAGTTACACCATCGCCCCAGTTGTATGTGTAGGTAGAGACTGGTAAATTAGCAATACTTGCAAGTAATGGACTGCAACCGTTTTGGTTATTGAAAATTGCAGTGCTCAAATCAGGAGTCTCGTAAATTGTTATATTCTCGACAACAGTCGTTGAACAGATAGTTCCAGAGGTAGTCTGAAAGGCGGTAAGTTCAATAGGAAATTGTGTACCTGTGCTTGAGCCGTTTTGAAACAATACACTTTCTGAATTTAAATTTGAAGTTCCGAGGATTCCGAAATTCCAAAAATAGGATATACCGACATTTTGGTTATTTGAAGTAGAAGCGTTGAAATCTAAGCTACTTCCCTCACAGACAAATATACCCGATGAATTAATCTGTGGAAGAGGCGTAGGATACACGTTCACAATTTGATTAGAAGTCGTTGTGCAATTCAATTGTGGAGTGGTTCCATAACTACTTGTTGAAGTAACAATTACGGGATATGACAATAGACCTGTTCCATTATTCGAATAGGTGTGAGTGTTCGTGAAATTGATGTTGCCATCTCCCCAATTTACTTGATTACTTGCACTTGGTAGATTCGAAATAATTACATTAAGATTGCTGCAACCTGATGTTGAATTGTAAGTAATAGGTGTTAAATCAGGTGTGTCATATACGATAATTGAAGAGTTTGCTGTTGCAGAACAAGTGACTCCAAGAGTTGTTTGAGATGCCGTTAGCACTATGGGATAACTTAACCCTCCTGAACTTCCCACAGTGAAATTGAATGAGGTATTAGCATTGGTAGAATTCGAAAGATTTCCGATGTTCCAAGAATAACCTACTCCTGAATTTTGATTGTTCTGTGTTGAAGCGATGAAGTTTACAAGCTGTCCCTCGCAAGTATTTATAGAAGAGGATGAAATAACAGGCAACGGAGTTGGGTGAATGGTAATTTGCTGATTGCTTGTTGAGGTGCAAACCAAGTTAGGAATTGTAGGATAGGTGATGCTTGAGTTTATACCAAGGTTGTAAGTGATTACCGCCCCAGTATTGTTTAAATAATTATGGGAATTAGAGGTGTTTGTTATTCCATCACCCCAAATGATAGTATTTAAATTATTTGGGAGATTTGCCACTTGAACATTTAGTAAACTGCACCCGTCTGTAGTGTTGTATGATACGGAACTTACATCCGGATTGCTATAAACATGGATTATTGTGCTTACAGAATTTGCGCAATTAGATCCTGTATTGTTTGGAGTTGAAACCATTAAGGTCACGGGGATATTTTGACCAACATTGGTACCCGTCACGAAATTAAATGATGTGTTTTGCGTATTTGATGTGCCAAAACCTCCGAAGTCCCATGCATATCCAAAGCCACTTCCACCCCCAGTTATACTTCCTGAAAAATTAACAGTGGTACCAGCGCAAATATTAATTTGGGATGCCGAAATATTTGGAATAGGATTGGCGAAAACTGCAATGTTCGTATAAATGGTATCATTGGCACATCCATCTGTTACGACTAAATAAGGATTGTAATTTTGGGAAATGTTATTAACTGCGAGATAGGTAAACTGAACTGTATTCTGATTGGAAATAACAGTGTTTAGCGGGTCGTCCAAGTGCCACGTTGCCGATAAATTTGTGTTGAAAGTGGTATTGTTTAAAGTCACAGTCAGCGGTGAACAACCGGCGTCTATCGATGTCGTAAATCCTCCGTGAACGTTGTCAGGAAGGACGGTTATACTGTCGCTATATGTGTCTGTTCCGCATGCATTGGTAAGTGTAAGTGCAATAGGGTATACATGCGTTACAGAATCACTAGGAAAAAAAACAGATGTTAAATTCGGATTGTATGAAGTGAAATTTCCGTAAGTCCAGGTATATCCAATTGGTTCTCCAACGGAAATGTTATTCACCATAAGCGTGCTGCCAGAGCAAATTGTATGAGTGGGTAGGGTGAAATTTGCAACAGGTGTAGGAAGCACGGTAATGACTTGTTGAGATGTAACAGTTCCGCATGCGTTCGTTACTGCGAGGGTAACGGTGTAGTCTGTTGTTATATCGCCTTGAAGGTAGGTTGCACTTGGTGGATTAATTAAGGTTGAAGACGAAAACGTATTGTTCCAGGAAACCGTATCAGGAGCGAATGTCCAATC
>CANIBZ010000025.1 GCA_947466425.1 Flavobacteriales bacterium | reverse complement strand
ATCTCAAGAAGCTTCGCAGAGCGCAACGCGGTGAATGCACCTATTCAAGGTTCAGCAGCCGATGTCATTAAAGTAGCCATGGTGAAAATTCAATCAGCATTGAAGAATGCTAATTTGAAAACAAGAATGGTACTTCAAGTTCACGATGAATTGCTCTTCGACACACCAAAAGAAGAAGTAGATCAGGTCTTCGCGTTAGTTAAACATCAAATGGAGAATGCGGTGAAGCTTTCGGTGCCACTCGATGTGGAGATTCAAGCGGGAAACAACTGGCTCGAGGCTCACTAAAATCATTTTATTTGTGCTATCTTGTAACTTTATTGGCAATAACCCGTACCAAAGAACTCTAACTATTCAATCGGTTCAAATGATTAAAAAACACCTCTCCCTCGCCGCTATTGCAAGCGTGTGCATCGGAAGCCTGGCACTTGTTGCTTGCGGCGGAAGCAAAACCCCCGCTGAAAACAAAGCTCCTCTAGAATCTGGTGCGAGCGAGCTCACAAACAAAGACGAATTCTTCAAAGACCGCGAGCAAGCGTTGAAGCAAATCTTTTTCAGCATTCCTGCTCCTATTGAAATGGCCGACATGATTAAAGATGCTGGATTCAGCTTCGATAAAGCCATGTTGAACTCAGTAGATAAAGTTGCGAAATATGTCGACGAAGAAAATCGCGCAATCAACCTTGGGATCTACGCGGCTGACCTAAGTTACAGCACTGTATTCGAGCAAAAGCAAGAGTCTGTAAACTACTTAGCCGCTTCGAAAACACTGTCCAACGCATTAGGAATAGACGCAGCCATGGATGAAAAATTCATGGAGCGTGTTCAGAAAAATCAGAACAACAAAGATTCATTGTTAAGCTACGTAACACTTTCTTATCAAAATGTGAATGCCTACTTGAAAGAAGGAAAGCGCACAGATGTAAGCGCACTAATAGTTGCAGGAGCTTGGGTTGAAACACTTTATTTGTCTACGCAGTACGCCGGAAAAAATGGGGAGAAGAGTATGAAGCAGCGCGTTGCTGAACAAACATATTCACTCAATCAATTGGTGAGTTATTTGAATTTATTCGCTACTAGCGATCGCGTGAATCGCATGAAAGAAGATCTGACTAGACTTCAAGCCATTTACAAAGATGTAATTGTAGTGAAGGGTGAAACTTCCGTGGAAAAAGAAGGCGGTGTAACCACAATTGGCAGCACAGAAACTGTTACAATGAGCGATGCAACACTCGCTAAAATAGCAGCAGAAACCGTTGTGATTCGTAACAAATACATTCAATAAAAAATTCAGCAGATATCATGAAAGCATATAAAATTCTCCTGTTCTTATTGGTCTTTATCCCTTCATTCGCATCGGCGCAATGCAAGCCCTTCACCAAAAATAAAGTCCTTCCAAAATTGAATGGGTACGTTCAAAACGACAGTTACAATTCAGCGCAAATGGCTCCTGGCGAAGATGCTGAATTAATGGTAACCTTCTTCGGTGGTCGCGACTATCGCTTGTTGGTTGTTGCTCACCCTATCCTTGGCGATGTTGAATTCACTGTTAGTGACATCAACGGAAAACAGATCTACACGAACAAAGGCGCACAAGACAAAGAGGCCTTTGAATTCAAAATGAAAAACACGCAACAACTTGTAATTAAAATTAAAGTTCCAGAGCAAAAAGACGCGGTGGTTCAACACATCGGATGTATCAGTATTGTTTCGGGATTCAAACAATAAGCTAACAACTTCTACCATTCAAAAGCCGAAACTCGCGGCTTTTTTTATGACTTAAAATGAAGGTGTGATAAGCAGAGAACTCGACTTTTTTCTTGAGTCGATTTTCTTCCAAAACCAATTGTTAATGTAATACGAAGCAAAGGCACTGGCTGTGCCCACGAATGCTCCTGCCATAACATCGGTCGGATAATGCGCGCCTAAATGCATCCGCGAATAACCAATTCCACAGGCATACATATAAGCGGGAACGGCAACATACCATTTCGGCTTCGCCAACACACAACTCGTCGCCCACTGAAAAGCAGAACTCGTATGTCCAGATGGAAACGACAAACTCCCAGCTTCCGTCTTCTTGTAAATCAAATCACCATGCGAAACAAAGGGACGTGGCCGAGCTATTCCATATTTCAATGCAACAGTAACAAATCCATTCAATGCCAATCCCCCGGCCATTCCTACAAATTGTCGCTTCACGAATTCGTCCTTTTTCAAAACGCCTACAGTGCCGACCAGTAGCGGGGTTCCGACAGTAACATAAGTGATGCTATTTGTGTAGGCTTCCCAAAATCGATCAGATTTTTCAGGACCACCATTGATCTTCGCCAAGAGATTCAAATCCCAAGCAGCTTGGCCATTCGACTTAAAACAAAAAAGCACCAAGAGCAAAACGAGCGCTTGGTGCTTCACAGAAATTCTGATCATCAATTCTCTGGTTTCACGCTAGCAGAAAGATACTCTCTGTTCATGCGAGCAATGTTTTCAATGCTAATGTTCTTCGGACATTGAACCTCGCAAGCACCAATGTTGCTGCAATTTCCAAATCCTTCTTCATCCATTTGCTTCACCATATTCAATACACGCTCTTTGCGTTCTGGATGTCCTTGTGGTAACAACGCGAATTGAGAAACTTTCGCACTCACGAACAACATGGCTGAACTGTTCGGACAAGTGGCTACGCAAGCGCCACATCCAATACAAGTTGCCGCATCGAACGCCTTATCTGCATCGTCCTTCGGAATTGGAATCGCATTCGCATCCATGGTTCTTCCAGAAGTATTCACAGAAACGAATCCACCCGATTGAATAATACGATCGAACGCTGCGCGGTCTACCATCAAATCTTTCACCACTGGGAAACCTTCAGCTCTCCACGGTTCAATGTAAATGGTATCGCCGTCTTTGAACGAACGCATGTGCAATTGACAAGTGGTTACCCCACGGTTCGGACCGTGCGCTTCACCGTTGATGAACATGCTGCACATTCCACAAATTCCTTCACGGCAATCGTGGTCGAACGCAATAGCATCTTCACCCTTGCGAATAATTTGCTCGTTCAACATGTCAATCATTTCTAAGAAAGACATATCCGGAGATACACCACCCAATTGGTAGTTCTCCATTTTTCCAGCAGCAGTGCTGTTGGACTGACGCCAAACTTTTAGCGTAAGGTTCATGTTTCCGTTGCTCATCTTATTTGTATGATCGTTGTTGAACTTTAATGTTTTCGTAAATCAAATCTTCTTTGTTCATCTTCGGAGCAGAAGGATCACCTGTAAACTCCCATGCAGCTACGTAGCTGAATGTTTCATCTACACGCAAAGCTTCACCCTCTTCTGTTTGGTATTCTTCACGGAAATGACCACCGCATGATTCGTTGCGCTCCAATGCATCTAAACACATTAACTCGCCCAATTCAATGAAGTCGGCAACACGCGTTGCTTTCTCTAATTCCGTATTAACGCCAGTCATTCCTCCAGGAACTTTCACATTCTTGTAGAACTCTTCACGAATCTTACGAATCTCAGAAATAGCGAATTCCAAACCTTGTTTGTTACGCGCCATTCCACAATAGTCCCAAATAATCTTACCCAATTTCTTGTGGTAAGTATCTACCGTTTCAGTTCCTGTTGTTTTGAATAACCCTTCCAATCTTTCTCTTACCGCCTTTTCTGCTTCTACGAATTCTGGAGTTTTGGTTGAAATAGCACCGGTGCTAATTTCATCTGCCAAATAATTTCCTATGGTATATGGAAGTACGAAATATCCGTCTGCCAGTCCTTGCATTAATGCCGATGCACCTAAACGGTTAGCACCGTGATCACTGAAGTTCGCTTCTCCACAAGCATAACAACCTGTTACAGTAGTCATCAACTCATAGTCAACCCACAATCCACCCATTGTGTAGTGAACAGCTGGATAAATCATCATAGGAGTCTTATACGGATTCTCAGCTACGATTTGCTCGTACATCTGGAACAAGTTTCCGTATTTTCCTTCAACCACTTTGGTTCCTAATTCACGAATTTGATCTTCAGTTGCGTTGTGAACACCTTGCACTGTTGCAGCCGTCTTACCGTAACGCATAATGGCTGAAGCAAAGTCTAAGTATACCGCCTCACCTGTTGCATTCACTCCGTATCCTGCATCGCAACGTTCCTTCGCAGCACGTGATGCCACGTCGCGAGGAACCAAGTTTCCGAAAGCCGGGTAACGACGCTCTAAATAATAATCGCGACGTTCTTCAGGAAGATCGGTTGGCTTCAATTTTTTCGCACGAATCGCCTCTGCATCTTCTTTGTGAAGTGGAACCCAAATACGTCCGTCGTTACGCAACGACTCAGACATCAAAGTTAATTTCGACTGATGGTCACCACTTACTGGAATGCACGTTGGGTGAATCTGTGTGAAACAAGCATTCGCAAATGCAGCACCTCTGCGGTGTGCGCGCCATGCCGCTGTAACATTCGATCCCATTGCATTGGTTGAAAGGAAAAACACGTTTCCGTATCCACCTGTGCACAACACAACCGCATGGCCACTGTGACTTTCTATTTCACCCGTAATCATGTTACGCGCAATAATTCCTCTAGCCTTTCCATCTACAACAACCAAATCCATCATCTCGTGACGATTGTACAACTTCACACTTCCCTTGCCAATCTGACGGCTCAATGCCGAATAGGCTCCTAATAAAAGTTGTTGCCCCGTTTGTCCTTTTGCATAAAAAGTGCGAGAAACTTGTGTTCCCCCGAACGAACGGTTGTCTAACAACCCGCCGTAATCGCGAGCAAAAGGAACACCTTGCGCTACACATTGGTCAATGATGCTCGCGCTTACTTCTGCCAAACGATGAACGTTCGCTTCGCGTGCGCGGTAGTCACCACCTTTAATGGTATCATAAAACAAACGATACGTGCTGTCACCATCGTTCATGTAATTCTTCGCAGCGTTAATACCCCCTTGCGCCGCAATAGAGTGCGCACGGCGTGGACTATCTTGAAAACAAAACGCTTTCACCTTGTAGCCCATTTCAGCCAAGGAGGCAGCTGCAGAAGAACCAGCCAAACCGGTTCCAACAACAATCACTTCAATGTTTCTCTTGTTCGAAGGATTCACCAAACGAACTGAGTTTTTATACTTGGTCCACTTTTGATCAAGTGGCCCTTCTGGAATTTTACCGTCTAACTTCATTGGAAGTAATTTTTAATCCGAATTATTTAACCCAACCGAGGTACATCGCAACTGGCATAGATGCGAACAATATTGAAATCACAATTGAAAATACTGAACCAGCCAACTCAATGGTTGAAGCGTATTTTCTGTGGTTCAATCCCAAAGACTGAAACGCGCTTCTGAATCCATGAAACAGATGCCAGAACAAAGAGAAACAGCCGAGTAAATAGATTACCACAGCCATTGGATTCTTGAACACCAATAACATTTCTGCAAATAAATTCTCATGCATAACACCGTCGATCTTCACGTGACTAGGCATCACGGTTAGCCCTGTGATACGCGTCTTCAACCAAAAATCTTTCAGGTGAATAACCAAGAAAATAAGAATCAAAGTTCCCAACAAAGCCATGCTTCTTGAATACCAAGAGCTGCTTGCAGAAGGCTTTTCGTAGGCATACTTAATTGGACGTGCCTTCCGGTTTTGGAAGTAAAGCATTAATCCGTCTACAATGTGCAGAATCAATCCCAAGAACAAACCAATCTCCATGGTTCGAACAATAAGATTGGTTCCCATAAAATGTCCCCATTCGTTGAAGGTTTCCCCTCCATCGTTGAAGAAAATCATAGCGTTAATTCCCGCGTGAACGACAAGGAACGAAATAAGGAACAAGCCTGTTGCGGCCATCCAGTATTTCTTGATGAGTGATGATGTAAAAAGACCCATAATGGTTTTTGTTTTGCTGTGCGAAAATACAATCGGAATGACTTATACAGCAGACAAAATAATTTAGAATTCATTCAAATAATTGAAATTCACCTTTTTCGATCCTTGCCATACTGACGAAAATCAAACGGCTGTGTAACATTCGCCACAATTCGCTTCAACCTAAAGTCACAAATTTGTTCTATAATACCATTTCAAAATGAAACTAGAACAAATCTATACGGGCTGCATCGCTCATGCCGCCTACTATTTAGAGTCCAACGGTGAGGCCGCCATCTTCGATCCGCTTCGTGAAGTACAACCCTATATAGACCGCGCCATTGCCGATCACGCCATGATTAAATACGTCTTCGAAACACATTTTCATGCCGATTTTGTAAGCGGTCATCTCGACTTAAAAAAGAAAACGAACGCTGAAATTGTCTTCGGTCCAACCGCAAAGCCCAATTATGAAGCAACTACTGCTGAAGACAATCAAATTTTTCTTGTTGGAAAATGCAAGGTGAAGGTGATTCACACGCCTGGACACACCATGGAAAGCACCACCTTTCTCATTATTGATGAAGAAGGAAAAGAGCAGGGTATAATAACCGGAGACACGCTTTTCATTGGCGATGTAGGAAGGCCCGATTTAGCGCAACACGTTATTGCTGAACTCACCCAAGAAAAATTAGCGGGGCATCTTTTCGATTCGCTTAGAAATAAGATAATGCCTCTTAGCGATGATCTTATTGTTTATCCGAATCACGGTGCTGGCAGTGCTTGTGGGAAGATGATGAGCAAGGAAACCACAGACACATTGGGACATCAGAAAAGAGTCAACTATGCGCTTGACCCAAAATTATCGAAGGAAGAGTTCATTGAAATTGTACTCAGCGGACTCACCAATCCACCGGTGTATTTCCCGCAGAATGTACTTTTAAATATTCGCGGGTACGAGAGTCTTGATGTTGTTTTAGAGCGAGCGTTATCACCCCTAAATGTAGATGCATTCGAGACCGCCGCGAATGAAACAAGCGCGCTAATTCTTGATACGCGTGAGGCAAATTCATTCGCACAGGCATTCATTCCAAACAGCGTGAATATTGGAATTGACGGCAGCTTTGCGCAATGGGTGGGTGAGATGGTCACAGATGTGAAGCAACCCATTTTGTTAGTTACAGAACCTGGTAGAGAAAAGGAATGCGCCATTCGTTTATCGCGTGTGGGCTATGACAATACGCTGGGTTATCTCGCGGGTGGAATGAAAACATGGATTGAAGCGGGGAAAGAAATAGATCAATCGAAACGCATTTCTCCTCTAGAATTCGCCAATGAAATTAGTTCGAAGAAAATCTTAGTCATTGATGTCCGAAAGAAAAGCGAATTCGATTCAGAGCATGTGCTCGATTCATTGAACATTCCTTTGAATGAAATAAATGTTCACCTTTCATCCATTCCCAAAACTGAAAAGTTCCTGCTCATATGCGCCGGCGGTTACCGCAGCATGATAGCCGCTTCAATCCTTCGTCAGCGAGGCTGGAACAATTTCGTAGATGTGGAGGGTGGGTTTGCAGAAATCAAAAAAACGAACGCTCCGTGCTCAAACTTCGTTTGTCCAACTACCCTATTGTAGTTTGAAATTCACTAAATGAAAAAAGGGCTGTCCGAAGACAGCCCTTTTCTATTTCTAATTCAATTTGAATTACAATCCGAAACGTAAGAAACCAGAGATAGCTAAATCTTTATCTACTGACTTCACGTATTGACCAACGCTTAATTTGCTGTCTTTAATGAACTCTTGATTCACCAAAGTAGTTTCCTTAAACCATTTGTTCAAACGACCCATTGCAATTTTCTCAGCCATTTCAGCAGGTTTGCCTTCGTTAATAGCCAATTCTTTTCCAATTTCGATTTCTTTTAATTTCAATTCTTCTGGAACTGAAGACTCATCCAATGCAACTGGAGCCATAGCTGCAGTTTGCATAGCAACATCTTTCGCAACATCGTTAGAAGTTTCTTTGTTGAAACCAACGATAGAAGCCAATTTGTTACCCGGGTGGTTGTAGCAATAAACGAATCCAGCGTTGATTTGAGCTGCTTGAGACAAATCAATTTTTTCTCCGATTTTACCAATTTCTTCTGTAATTCTTTCTTCAATAGTTAAAGAAGTACCAGGGTAAGTTAAAGCCTTCACTGCTTCTGGGCTGTTCGCGTTGTTCGCGATAGCTGTATCCAAAATTGCAGTAGCAAAACTTACGAAACCTTCGTTTTTAGCTACGAAATCTGTTTCACAGTTCAAAACAATAATGTAACCACCGGTGTTGTCTGCGCTAGCTTTAGCTAAAACAACTCCTTCTGTTGCATCGCGATCTCCGCGGCTTGCAGCCACTTTCTGACCTTTCTTACGAAGCAATTCAACTGCTTTTTCGAAATCACCTTCCGCTTCGGTAAGTGCTTTCTTGCAATCCATCATACCTGCACCCGTCATGGTGCGAAGCTTATTTACATCTGCTGCTGTAATATTCATGATTCAAAAAATTAATTCGTTAAAAAATTAAGCCTTTGGCGTACGCTTACGCGTAGCTGGCTTTCTATCTTCTTTCTTTTCAGCTGTTGCTGGAATTTCTTCCCCTGTATCCTTATCCGTTTTACGCTCAGCCAATCCTTCAGCAATAGCTTCAATAGCTACATCTAAAATTTTGCTGATAGACTTTGTAGCATCATCGTTTGCTGGAATAGCGAAATCGATTTTACGTGGATCGCTATTGGTATCAACCATTGCGAATACTGGAATACCCAAACGCATAGCTTCTGCAACTGCGATATGTTCTTTCATTACATCAATAACGAATAATGCAGCAGGAACACGGTTCATGTCTGCAATAGAACCTAAGTTCTTACGCATTTTAGTAACAGTACGAGTCATTTGAAGACGCTCTCTCTTGCTCATAGTAGCAGCAGTTCCGTCAGCTTCCATTTTCTCAATAGAAGTCATTTTACGAACCGCCTTACGAATGGTAACGAAGTTCGTTAACATTCCACCAGGCCAACGCTCTACAACGAAAGGCATTCCGATAGCGCTTACTTTTTCAGCAACGATATCTTTCGCTTGTTTCTTGGTAGCAACGAATAGGATTTTCTTTCCAGATTTTGCGATTTGACGCATTGCATTGCAAGCTTCTTCAAGCTTAACAATGGTCTTGTTCAAATCTATAATGTGAATTCCTTTTTTCTCTCCGAAGATATACGGAGCCATGTTTGGATTCCATTTGCGGCTAAGGTGTCCGAAGTGTACTCCGGCATCTAGCAATTCATCAAAAGTAACTTTTGCCATTTTCTATTTTATTCTTGTTTACGTTCTCTAAAAGTCAACCCCAAAGTAGCCATACCGAAATACGAGTCTTTGAAGTTTGGATGCTAAACAAGCTCGATAAGCTTTCCAAAAAGTTCTCTAGCGATTAACGCTTAGAGAACTGGAAGCGTGCACGAGCCTTACGTTGACCGAACTTCTTACGTTCAACCATACGTGGATCACGAGTGGTAAGACCTTCAGCTTTCAAAGCTGGTTTCCAATCGGGATTAAGTTCTATTAATGCTTTGCTGACAGCCAAACGAACTGCTTCTGCTTGACCAGTCATTCCACCACCGTTGATGTTCGCTTTGAAATCGTACTTTCCTTCGTTTCCAGTTAGGATGAAAGGTTGGTTAACGCGGTACTGAAGCACCAACGTTGGGAAATAATGTGCGTAATCTTTTCCGTTGATTTCAAATTTACCTGTTCCTTCTGAAAGGTAAACACGTGCTACTGCGGTCTTACGACGACCTGAAGTATTGGTATATTGCGTAGTAGTTGCCATTGACTAAATTATCCTTTTAAAGTATAAACTGATGGTTGTTGAGCTGTTTGCTCGTGGTTAGTACCTGCATAAACATACAAGTTTCTAAATACTTCACGACCCAAACGATTCTTTGGAAGCATTCCGCGAATAGCCATCTCAACCATTGCAGTTGGATGCTTAGCCATCATTTCTTTCGGGCTAGCGAAACGTTGTCCTCCAGGATAACCTGTGTAACGGATGTAAACTTTCTCGTCCCACTTCTTTCCAGTAAGTGCGATCTTCTCTGCGTTTACAACTATCACGTAGTCTCCACAGTCTGCGTGTGGTGTAAACAATGGTTTGTGCTTACCGCGAAGCACAGCTGCTACTTCACTTGATAAACGTCCAAGATTCTTTCCTTCTGCATCAACAATCAACCACTGCTTGTTCGCAGATTCCTTGTTTGCCGATGGTGTTTTGTAACTCAACGTATCCATTTTATCTCTATTCTTAAAGTCAGTTCCCTAAAATTTGGGGGTGCGAAAATACAATCTTTTTTCTTATCTGCAAACACTTTTCAACATTTCTTTCATGAAAACATTAAATTTTCAAGATTCATGCTGTTCCAAGGTGTTTTTAGATGATCAACATAGCGTCGCCATAGCAGAAGAATCTGTATTTCTTCTTAATGGCTTCTTTGTACGCTTCCATAACGAAATCATACCCTCCAAAGGCCGTTGTCATCATTAACAACACACTTTGTGGCTCATGAAAATTCGTAATTAAGCTATCTGCAATCTGAAAATCGTGTGGGGGGAAAATAAATTTACTTGCCCAACCGTCAAAAGCCTTTAACGTGTTGTTCGTTCCAACGCTGCTTTCAAAAGCACGAAGGGTTGTTGTTCCAACAGCACAAACTCGCTTTCCCTTTTCTCTTGCGTCATTCACTAAATCAGCAGTCACTTCAGGAATAATCAATTGCTCGCTGTCTGTCTTATGCTTCGTTAAATCTTCCACTTCAACAGTTCTGAATGTACCCAAGCCAATGTGCAAGGTTAATTCAGCCATGTGAATTCCAGCAATTTCCAAACGCTTTGAAAGCTGTTTTGAAAAGTGAAGTCCAGCGGTTGGAGCTGCTACAGCACCTTCATACTTCGCATAAATCGTCTGATAACGCTCGGCATCTTCTGGTTCAACCGGACGCTCAATGTATTTCGGAAGAGGCGTTTCACCTAAGCTATAAACCAACTTTTTGAAATCTTCATGTGGACCGTCGTACAAGAAACGAAGCGTTCTTCCACGAGAAGTAGTATTATCTATAACTTCAGCTACCAACTCATCGTTTGGACCGAAATACAATTTATTTCCAATACGAATCTTACGAGCTGGATCTACTACGGTGTCCCAAAGCAAACTCTTGTCGTTCAATTCACGCAACAAGAAAACCTCGATCATGGATCCGGTCTTTTCTTTATTGCCATACATACGCGCAGGGAAAACCTTCGTGTTGTTGTTCACCATTACATCGCCTTCGCTAAAATAATCTAGCAAATCACGAAATTTCTTGTGCTCAATCTTTCCAGTCTTACGGTCCAATACCATTAATTTGGAATCATCGCGGTGAGGCAAAGGATGCTGAGCTATTAATTCTTTAGGCAATTCATATTTGAATTGACCCAATTTCATTGTGGAAATCAAGGTGTTATTATTTAAGTGGGGGGCGAAAGTACGAAATCAAAAAGCCTTTGTAAAGACCTTTTTCACCGAGTCATCGCTAAAATGCTCATTTACAGCTTCATAACTAGGGTAAAATAACTTCACCCAGTCCATTGGACTCTTCGCTTCGTCTACACGAAACGGGAAACTCTCCGTTCTTCGCAAAGCGCTTAGGTATCCGCCAACGCCCAATCTACGCCCAAAATCATTCGCTATGGACCGTATGTAAGTGCCTTTCGAACATCGAATGCGAAACGACACTTCCTTTCCATCAAAATCTCTCAATTCAAACGTTTCAATTTCAATCAAGTTCTCACGCATTTTCACCTCTTCGTTCTTCCGAGCCATTTCATACGCTCGAACTCCATCGATTTGTTTTGCGCTGTAAACGGGAGGCATCTGAAGTTGCTCGCCTATAAAAGTCTTTGCAACTTCTTCCAATTTTTCTAGAGTCAAATGTTCTGTAGATTGAAAATTCTCGGGCAATGTTTCCTTATCGAAACTGGGCGTTGTTGCGCCAAGTAAAATCTTGCCTGTATACTCCTTCGTCCCACCTTGAATGTCTTCAATGGACTTAGTCATCTTGCCCGTGCAAACCACCAAAAGCCCTGTTGCCAGGGGGTCTAGAGTACCTGCATGTCCAATTTTAAACTTCGGGAATTTTCCTTCGCTGCGTAATATCCATTTCAACTTTCCAACCACATCGAAACTGGTCCAATTCAAGGGCTTGTCAACCAGAAGAATTCGTCCTTCCAACAATTCATCTGCATTTGAAACAGAACAAAGTTTTAGAAAGTCGTTCATTAAACGTGTAGCATTAATTCTTTAGCGGTTTGAAGCGCTGCCTCTCCGGCCTGATCACCCCCTAACATATGCGCCAATTCCTTCTCGCGTTCCGTTACATTCAACTCTTGCAAATCGCTTATGGTAGATTCTCCTTCAACACGCTTTGTAACTCGGAAATGCTGATGTGCTTTGGAAGCTATTTGAGGCAAATGCGTAATGACTAAAAGTTGAGCAGAAGCTGACATTTCGCGAAGCAATGCAGCAATGCGATTTCCCGTTTCTCCGCCAACACCCTGATCAATTTCATCGAGAATAAGCACCGGCATTTCATTCAAATGCGCTGTCGCGGCTTTAATGGCTAGCATCACACGCGAAATTTCTCCGCCGGAAGCAACTGCTTTAATATCTTCAAATGGCTGCCCCTTGTTCGCTGAAAAAGCGAAGCGCAAATTCTCAGCACCGTATAGGTGCAGTTCAGGAGTCCCTGTAACTTCAATTTGAAATTGAGCGTGCGTTAAATTCAATTTTTTCAATGAAGAAGAAATTGCTTTTTCAGCTTCCTTCACACCCTTCATGCGCAGGTGCGAAAGTTTTGTCGCGAGTTCCTTGCATTGATTTTCCAACTGCAAAACTTCTATTTCTTTATGTTGAATGGAAGACTCTAGCGCCTCCGTCAACTGTGCATCTTGTTCAAGTTTTAATTTCAATTCATTCAATGCCTCAATGCTATTGACATTGTGCTTTCGGAACATTTTGAACACAAAACTTAATCGCTCTTCTATGAAAGAAGCGCGCTCTGGATCTAAGGTAACCGAATCTGAAAATTTTTGTAAATCAATATCTACCTCCTGAAGTTCTGCAATCGCTGACTCCAACTGAGAAGAGAACTGCTGCAACTTCGGATGTCCATTTTCCCACTTCATCAATTGCTGTTTCGCTATTTTCAGTTGCTGAAGAATATTGCTATCACCTTCACTCAACAAATTCGAAACACCATGAAGCGATTCTAAAAGCTCACCCGAGTTCTGTTGAAGATTCAATTCGCCTTCCATTTCAGCCACATCAAAAGCACTGAAATCTTCTTGCGCCAATTCGTTCAACTGAAATAAACGATAGTCTTCTGTTGCCTTCTCGCTATTTAATTGAAGTCGAAGTTGCTCCAACTCGTTTTGGGTTTCACGCCATTTCAAAAAACTCGACCTGTAGGTATTCCAAACCTCTTTCGATTTTGAAAACGCATCAACCATTTCATACCGAAACGATTTGCGGAACAAAAGCGCATTCTCATGCTGTGAATGCAAATCCACGAGTTGCTCGGTAAATTGCTTCAGCACAGACAGCGTAACTGGCGTATCGTTAATGAAGGCGCGACTTTTTCCTTTGTTATTTACCTCTCTTCGAACAACCGTTTCTTCTGAAAAGTCTAAATCATTTTCTTGAAAAAAAGAATCGAAGCGTTCTTTCGAGATGGCAAACACAGCTTCAACCGTGCATTTGTCCTGGCCAACGCGAATACTCTTCACATCTGAACGGTCGCCTAATAGGAGTGCGAAGGCATCTAATAAAATCGATTTTCCACTTCCGGTTTCACCCGTTATAGCAACGAAACCCTTGTTGAAGTTCACGTGCAGTGATTCAATAAGAACATAGTTTCGGATGTGAAGCGATTTTAGCATGAAGCGAATTTAATGCTATGCCCTATTTACTGAAGAAAAAAGTTATGCCTATTTCTGTAATATACGATCGTACTTGGCAATATTCCCGGGGTCTAAGCGCTTACATAATTCAGCAATAGGCGTTTTCTGTTCGTCGGGCAAAGGTTTGAATATATTCACTATTTCATCGGCCTTAGCGTAGTAAAACACCTGCATATTATAGGAGGAGGGTTTAATCTTGTGAATATTGTTCAAGCCATTCAACGCATCAATAATGTTCTTAGTTCCCGTTGCACGCTCCGTGTACATTTTGTCAAGACCTTGACGATGGTAGTTATAGCTGGCTTCACGGAGGGGGCTGAACGTTTCTGTTAATATATTTTCAATTAACCAATATCTGTTCTGTTGTCCCTTCTCTCCACTGGCGCGCCATCCAGGTTCTGGAGCATTCTGCGCATTCGTAACTATTGTTTGACACAGTAAAAAATAATCTGTTCCACCTTCTAATGAAAACGAATCATAGTCACTCCCAATAATATACAAAGCATAGAACGCAAGAACACTACTTAAGTTATCCCGGTGCTGATCGGAAGACCATTGCAATTGCGTGTTTTCTTGAAACTGAAAAGTTAAATTTCTATCGTTAATAGAAACCAATGGTGTCTTGTAATCTGTGTTATACACTGGGCGACTTGAACCAATTTGAATGGTGCCTTCAAAATCGCGCTGACTGTTTTGTTTTTCAATGGTAATTTGAATGGTACAGGGAATACGCTCCTCTTGCTGCCATTGGTCTTTCGACCATTTCCTTCCATTAATAAATTCTTCCATTGCCCTTTCCATGGTTTGAAAAACTTCCGGACCAGAAATCATAATTCGCGGTGGAATGATCTTCACATCGCAATTCAATTCTTGCGTGAATGCACGCAATGAAAGGAAGAATAAAATCAGGTATAAGAGAATTTTTTTCATTGAAAGAGTTCGGCTATTTCATTGGAAATAATTTGTGCTATTTCCGTTTTCGATTTTAAAGATATTTCTTTTTTACTTCCGTTGGAATGAAAAAGCGTAACTGCGTTATTCTCCGAACCAAAATAAACGCCCTCAGTTCTGAGCGAATTCAAGATTAAGAGGTCGGCATTTTTCCGCTGCATTTTCGACAAGGCATGTACTTCTTCATTCTCAGTTTCCAAGGCGAAGCAAATCAACTTTTGATTGGTTTTCTTCGTTATGCCCAACGCCGCCGCTATGTCTTCTGTTTCTTCCAAGCGCAGCTCTAACGGAGAGTCATTCTTTTTTATTTTCTCATTGCTCACATTCACTGGTCGGTAGTCTGCTACCGCCGCTGCAAGAACGGCTATGTCTGAATTTTGAAATACAGCCGTGCAGGTCTCGAACATTTCTTTTGCGCTTTCCACACGAATTACTTTTATCCCTTCTGGAATACTCTCGTGCACGGGTCCTAAAACGAGCGTCACATCTGCCCCAAGGGCTCGAAGGGCTTGAGCAATAGCAATACCCATTTTTCCACTGGAACGATTACCTATGAATCGAACAGGATCTATTGCTTCGTAAGTTGGGCCCGCATTTACTAAAGCCTTCATTCCTTTCAAAGGTTGATTCGGATTGAAATGAGAAATCACTTCGTTAAGAATTTCTTCGGGTTCTGAAAGTCTTCCCTTTCCGATTAGTCCACTCGCTAACTCTCCATAGCCAGGGGCAAGCACGGTACATCCCATTTCTTCAATGCGCTTCAAGTTCTCTTGAGTACCCGCATGCTCCATCATATCATGATCCATGGCTGGTGCAAAGAACAGCGGGCATTGTGCACTCATGAGAACAGCAAGCAAGTATGAATCGCACATTCCTGCAGCGTACTTCGCAAGGGTGTTCGCTGTGCACGGAGCAACAAGAATAAGATCTGCCCATAGGGCCATTTCCACATGATTGTTCCAAACTCCATCTAAACTACTCTCAGTGAAATCCGAGCAAACCGGATGTTTCGAAAGGGTGCTGAACGAAAGGGGCTGAATGAATTCATGTGCCGATTTACTCATGATAACCTTCACCTCGGCACCTTCTTTCACAAGAAGTCGCAACAAGAATAAAGACTTGTAGGCACTAATGGAACCTGTTACGGCGAGTACTATTTTCTTTCCTTTCAACACGAGGTAAACCTAATAAAAAAACCCCGAAAATTCGGGGTTCTGTAGAATTCAATTCAATATTAATTCTCTTCTTGCTCTGGGTAGCGGTAAAATATTTTACCTTCTTCCAATTCTTGAATAGCAATACTGTGTGCCTTTGGCAATCTTTCGTAGTGACGAGAGATTTCAATTTGCTCGCGGTTTTCGAAAACTTCTTCCAAGTTGTCTTGGTTGCTTCCGAATTCTTCAAGCTTTTGACTCAACTCTTCTTTCATTTCACGAGCAATTTGAAAAGTGCGCTTGTTCAACAGAACTACTGTCTCAAACAAGTTTCCTTCTACTTTCTCGTACAACTCATTCGTGTTGCGAGTAATGGTTGTTTTAGCTGCCGTTGATGATTTATAGTTGCTCATAATAATTCTATTTTGTCGTTAATTTCGTTACCATTTTTTCACTCCTTAGATAATAATCTTCTGCACTATCTAGAAAGGTACTTTTTGGAAAAGCGGATACAAATGTAATATAAGATTCCATTGTTTCCCTATAACGTTCCAATTTCTTTGTATCAATGCTGCCCTCAGCCAACAAATATTTGCTTTGGATGATCAAAAGCATCGCCTGTTCTCTGAATTTCGATTGCGGATATTTCTTTAAAAATTCTTGCAAACTGCTTGTCGCGGCTTTGTATTTCATGGTTTGAACATACAGTTCAGCCACTTCAAAATCTTTTTTCTCAATTTTGAAATTGAGATCACGGATCATATGATTCGCCGAATCTCGCAAAGCACTATTCGGGTATTGGTCTAGGAAATACTGTAATTCATCTACTGCGGTCTTGGAATCGGTCTGATCTAGCGTGTAGGACGGCGATAAGTTATAGCTGCAAAGTGCCGCCATAAATGAACACTCTTCCGCCTTTGGACTTGACGAAAAAGATTTTGCGTAGGACTTAAAATAGTAATTGCCCATGTAATAGTCCTTCAAACAATAATGCGTCTTGGCGAAATAATAATAGACTTCTTCAGACTGCTGAGTGCCGCGTGTTAAGCCTATCAGCTCTTCCAACATAGGTAAAGCCTTGAAACATTCACCGTCCTCATAATACTTTTTGGCGTTTGCCATTTTCTTGGTAGGGTCGGTCTCTTTCAAGGCCTTGCTATACTCCGTACAACCAGAAACTGCTGTTGCTAATGCGAATAAGAGGATTACAAATCTTTTCATTTCCAGCGCAAAAATAGGGTTTTGCGCTCAAGTAACGGCAAAAGAATCACATTCGTGTGTTCACAATATGATAATTCACAGGTTACAAAACAGAATTCCTCATTATTTTTGTTGTTCTAAAAAATTACGACAGTGGATATATTCGAAAAAATCAAGAACAACAGAGGACCTCTTGGTCAGCACTCTAAAGAGTCTCATGGCTATTTTACTTTCCCTAAACTAGAAGGTGACATCGGCGCTCACATGACTTTCCGTGGGAAACCCGTATTGACTTGGAGTTTGAATAACTACCTTGGTTTAGCCAACCATCCAGATGTTCGTAAGGCAGATGCTGAGGCGGCTGCGCAATGGGGAATGGCATATCCAATGGGTGCGCGAATGATGTCTGGACAAACCAAATATCATGAGCAACTCGAGCAAGAACTTGCTGAATTCATGCACAAAGAAGATGCGTTCTTGTTGAACTTCGGTTACCAAGGTTGTATGTCGGCCATTGAAGCCCTTGTAGGAAGACACGATGTAATCGTATACGATAGTGAAAGCCATGCGTGCATGGTAGACGGTGTTCGTTTGCACCAAGGAAAACGTTTTGTTTTCCAGCACAACGACATGGAGAGCTTCGAAAAAATGTTGAACCAAGCGAAGCGCTTAACCGATCAAACCGGCGGCGGAATTTTGGTTATGACAGAGGGTGTTTTCGGAATGGCGGGAGACCAAGGGAAATTGAAAGAAATTGCTGAATTCAAAAAAGTTATTCCTTTCCGTTTATTTGTAGATGATGCACACGGATTTGGTTCTATTGGAAAAGACGGACGTGGTGCTGGAGATTTCCAAGGGGTGCAAGATCAGATTGACGTTTACTTCGGAACATTCGCAAAAGCTATGGCTACAGTAGGTGCTTTCGTTGCTTCTGAAGAGCACGTAATTGAATTCTTGAGATACAACATGCGTTCGCAAACATTCGCGAAGGCTCTTCCATTACCTATCGTAATTGGCGCTTTGAAGCGTTTAGATATGATTCGCACCATGCCAGAACTACAAGACAACTTGTGGAACATTGCACGTGCACTTCAAAGCGGATTAAGAGATGCTGGTTTCGATATCGGACATACGAACAGTGTTGTAACTCCCGTATTTTTGAAAGGTTCATTGGGTGAAGCCACCAACGTAACTGTTGAACTTCGTGAAACTTACGGCATCTTCTGCTCTATTGTAGTTTATCCGGTTGTTCCAAAAGACGTAATCATGTTGCGTTTAATTCCAACAACCGTTCACACCTTAGAAGATGTTCGTTTCACCATTGAGTGCTTCTCTAAAGTTCGCGAGAAACTCGAAGCAGGTGAATACAAAGCAGAGAAGATTGCTTCTTGGGGGTAGGAAAACAATAATATTTCAAAAGAGAATTGGCTTCGACAGAAGCCTTTTCTATTTTAGCCATATAAATAATCGTCATGAAAAAATTCTACCACCTCACTTTTTCGCTTGCAACAGCCTGTATGTTATTCTTTGCTGGAATAGAATCCGATAACGGAAAGGCAGGTGCAACAGGTTCTCCCGGAGAAGGTAATTGTAAGGCTTGTCACAGCACGTATGCGTTGAATTCTACCTTGGGAAGTCTAACAATTACTTCGAACATGACCAATTGGGAATATGTTCCAGGACAGACCTATCAGATTTCGGTTACTGTAGCTCAAACAGGAAAGAGTCTTTTCGGGTTAGGCTTTGAAGCGCTTCAATCTTCCGGAGCAAATGCAGGTACTTTATCAGCAGGAACAGGAACAACCATTAAAAATGCCACGATAAGTGGAAATTCCCGCCGCAATATCGTTCATCAATTGAACGGTGGGGCTTCTTCAGGAACACACACCTTTACCTTCAACTGGGCGGCACCAACCACCAATATAGGTGCAATTACTTTTTACGCTGCCGGAGACGCGTGTAACGCCAATGGATCCACTTCTGGTGATTATGTATATACAACTTCTCAAGTTGTAAACCCTGCTCCAGTAGGAGTTGCTGAAGAAGTAAATACTCTTTTCACTTTCTCATTCTACCCGAATCCTGCCACGGAAAACATTACATTGAATTACGCATTGGAAGAATCTTCAAAAGTTTCTTACATCATCTATGATTTAACCGGAAAGCAAATTCAAACAGAATCTGCTACTCGTTTTCCGGGTGCTCAACAACAAAGTATTGATGTGAATGCGTTGCAAGCCGGAACATACTTATTAAGTGTGAATGTGAATGGAAGCGTGATTACTAAAAGATTTGTAAAGAAATAAATCTTTCTTTACTCGTATAAAAAAAGAGCACCGTGGTGCTCTTTTTCATTTTGTATAAGATCTAATTATTAGATGAACATCAAAACGGGTTCTTCCAACATTGCTTTCAATGTTTGAAGGAATGCAGATCCAGAAGCGCCATCAACTACACGGTGATCACAGCTTAAAGTCAACTTCATGGTGTGTCCTGGAACAACCATTCCGTTCTTCACAACAGGAACCTCGCGAATAGCGCCTACCGCTAGAATACAAGCGTCTGGCGGATTCACAATAGCTGTGAATTCTTCTATTCCGAACATACCTAAGTTTGAAATGGTGAAGGTGTTTCCTTCCCAATCAGATGGCTGAAGTTTTTTGCTCTTCGCTTTCTCTGCGAATGTTTTCACTTCTTGATTAATCTGAGCCAATGTCTTGGTGTCGGCAAATCTTACTACAGGAACCAACAAACCTTCTTCAACAGCCACCGCCACACCCATGTGAACATGATGGTTGTAGCGAATGGTATCTCCTTGCCATGATGAATTCACCTTTGGGTGTTGTTTCAACGCCAATGAAGTGGCCTTAATAACCATATCGTTGAAAGATACTTTCGATCCGGTTGCTGCATTCATTGCTGCGCGTGCTTCTACCGCTCTTCCCATATTAATTTCCATGGTTAGATAGAAATGGGGTGCGGTGAATTTACTTTCAGCTAAACGACGCGCAATGGTTTTACGCATTTGCGAAACGTTCTCTTCGGTGTACGATTCCACCGCAGAAGCCGATTGAACAGAAGCACCCGCCATAAAGGCATCGACATCTCTTCTAACAATACGACCGCCGTCTCCTGAACCAGGAATGTATTGAAGTGGTAATCCTTTGTCTTCAGCTAATTTCTTTGCTAATGGACTCACACGCATACGCCCGTCATTGAACGGTACCGGAGCTGCAGCTGGAGCATTTGCCGCAGCAACTGGCGCTTGAGAAACAACGGCCTTCGGAGCCTCAGCCACCGACGCTTTTGGGGCAGGAGCAGCAGCAACTGGGGCTTCTTCCTTCGCTGCAGGAGCAGCGCCTTCAGCAGCAACAATAGCCGAAACGTCTTCACCTTCCTTTCCGAAGACAGCAAGCAAAGCATCTACTGCAACAGTTTCTCCTTTCTGCACACCTATGTAAAGTAGAATTCCATCTACATAGGATTCAAATTCCATGGTTGCCTTGTCGGTTTCAATTTCCGCCAACAACTCACCACTTTTAACTTTATCTCCCACCTTTTTGTGCCAAGCCGCAACGGTTCCATCCGTCATGGTGTCACTTAGTTTGGGCATACGAACTATTTCAGCCATAATTTTTTTATTAGTCGGTTACGTAAGGGTAATCGTCGTGGGAATATACGTCTTTATAAATTTCTTCTTTTTCTGGAAGTGGTGAGTTCTCAGCGAATTCAACTGATTCAAGTACCACTGCCTTTATCTCTTCTTCCATAGCCTCAATTTCAGTTTCAGTCATCCACTTGTTATCGCGAATCTTTCTCAAGACAAAATCAATCGGGTCTTTTTCAATGTATTCTTGAACCTCTTCTTTGGTGCGGTACTTCTGAGGGTCACTCATACTGTGTCCTTTGTAGCGGTAGGTTTGAATGTCTAATAACGTTGGACCTTCACCTGCTCTTCCTCTAGCTACTGCACGATCGAATGCTTCAGCTACTGCTTCCGGATTCATTCCATCTACAGACTCTGACGGCATTTCGAAACTAGCACCCAATGTTTTCAAATCGGTTACGTTTGAGGTGCGTTCAACAGAAGTTCCCATGGCGTATTGATTGTTTTCAATAACGAAAATGCAAGGAATCTTCCAAGTCATTGCCATGTTGAACGTCTCATATAAAGCACCTTGACGTGCAGCTCCGTCTCCGAAGAAACAAACTGTCACGTGGTCTTCACCTCTATATTTATCAGCGAAAGCAATACCTGCACCCATTGGAATCTGAGCTCCAACAATTCCGTGTCCGCCAAACAAATTTCTTTCTTTGTCGAACATGTGCATGGAGCCTCCTTTTCCTTTCGAAAGTCCCGTTGACCTTCCGTAAAGTTCAGCCATTACACGGTTAGGATCTGAACCCATCACCAACGGATGAGCGTGGTCACGATATGCCGTAATAACCTTATCGGTTGGCTTAATCGCTTCCATCATTCCTGAAAGAACGGCTTCTTGTCCAATGTACAAGTGACAGAAACCACCGAATTTTTGTTGAATGTACAACTGACCGCACTTCTCTTCGAACTTGCGCATCAATAACATTTCACGATGCCACTTCAAATAAGTAGCCTTTGTAAAGCGCTCTCCTGTTGGGGTTGACGCATTTTTTGTTGACTTCGACGCTGTTGCCATAATTTTTTGTTCCTTGCAAATATAGTTACGAAGGCCTTGTTCAAAAAGACTTCCTCTAAAAAGTGTACAATGTACACTACCTTATTGTAAAAAATACTATATGGTTTTCTTGAATTGACTCAAGAAGCGCATATCGTTTTCGAAGAAATGTCTAAGATCATCTACCCCGTATCGCAACATGGCAATACGCTCGATTCCCATTCCAAAGGCGAAACCTGAATACTTCTCCGAATCTATTCCGGATGCGGCTAAAACATTCGGGTCTACCATTCCGCAGCCCATAATTTCCAACCAACCGGTTCCTTTTGTAATTCTATGATCGGCTGGTGTTTCTAATCCCCAATACACATCCATTTCAGCACTTGGCTCTGTAAATGGGAAGTATGAAGGACGCAAACGAATCTTTGCTTTTCCGAAAAACGCTTCCGTAAACATTTGAAGAACTTGCTTCATGTCGGCAAAAGAAACACCTTCGTCAATGTACAATCCTTCAATTTGATGGAATTGACAATGCGCACGACTTGAGATAGCCTCGTTTCTGTATACTCTTCCTGGCATTACAATGCGAATGGGAGGCTTAGTCGTTTCCATCACCCGCACTTGCACGCTACTAGTGTGTGTTCGAAGAACGGTATCTGGTTGACCTTCCACGAAAAACGTGTCTTGCATATCGCGAGCGGGGTGCTCGGGCGAAAAATTCAATCCAGAGAATACATGCCAATCATCTTCAATCTCTGGTCCGTCTTCCACACTGAATCCCATGCGTTCGAAAATGGAAAGAATTTCTTCGCGAACCAATTGCAAAGGGTGTCTGCTTCCGTGAGACCATTCGCCATAGGGACGGGTGAAGTCCGGAACTTCAACGTCACCTTTATTCGATTTGAATTGCAAAGAACCCTCATCTATTTTTTCTTGAACGGAAGTTTTCAATCCGTTCATGACCGCTCCCACCGCCTTTTTTTCTTCGTTTGGAATGGCCTTGAAGGCCTCGAACAAATCGTTCAAGATTCCTTTTCGACCTAAATACTTCACACGAAAAGCTTCAACCTCATCGGCTGAATTCAGTTGCGTGGAAGCAACTTCAAGTTTCAGTTGCTCTATTTGTTCAACCAAACTCACTTGATCACCTCCATTTTCATACTAATGTCTTGAAGTGGTCTGTCACCTGCTGCAGTTGGCATGGAAAGAATCTTATCAAGTACGTCCAATCCTTCCACAACTTCTCCAAATACTGTATAATCCATATCCAATTGAGCTGTTCCTCCAACGGTTTTGTATACTTCGCGTTGCTCAGGAGTGTATGCGAAATTTGCATTCTTCTGCTTCACGTATTGTTCAACCTGATTGATTTGAGCATCTGTCATCGGTTGTCCTTGAGCAATGTAGAACTGACTTCCGCTTGACGCTTTCGTTGGATTCGCAAAATCACCTTGACGAGCTGCAGCAAGCGCCCCTTTCTTGTGAATGAAATTCGAATTGAATTCAGCTGGCACCGTATAACCTGGTCCACCCATTCCTAATTGTGTTCCTGCAGCTGCCCCGCGGCTATTTGGATCGCCACCTTGCGCCATGAACCCACGAATGCAACGGTGGAACAGCAAGTCGTTGTAAAATCCAGATTCAACCAACTTTATGAAATTATCTCTGTGCTGCGGTGTTTCATCATAAAGACGAATAACCATATCGCCTAATGAAGTGGTAACCTTAATTCTCGTGTTGGTGTGATCTGTTTGCATGTTGTTATTTGTTTGATTTTCTTTGTTTTCAATAGGTACAGGCTCTCCTACGGTTAATGTAGAAGCACCATTGTTAGCTGGTTCTTGCGATTTACATCCAGTTGCATTCAAGAACAAAAGGAAAGAAAAAATTGCAAAACCCCAAAAAGATAGACGTGAATTCATTTTTTTTTCTTTAATTTGTGATACTTAACCGATTTATCGGCCACAAAATTAAGCAAACGTTTATGAAGGCTACCCGAACTTTTCAATTTGTTTTAGGAATTTTATTTTTAGTTGCATCGACCATGAGTTTAACTTCATGTGTTAAAGAAGAGCCAACCGTGGCTGTGGTGCATGTTGTAGACGCGAATGGCGACCCCGTTCAAGGCGCAACCGTTCGCTTGTATGGTTCTCCATCACAAAGCCCTCCTCCAGCAAATGCCATCGCATTGGATACAACATTAACAACTGATGCCACCGGAACAATAACAATGGACTATTCCGAAAACTACAAACTTGGTCAGGCTGGATTCGCCGTTTTAGACATTGAGGCCTACAAAGGTGCGTTGTACGGTGTTGGTATTATAAAAATTGAAGAACAAGAAACAACTGAGGTAACTGTAGAGATTTAATCTACGCTTCGTTTCCGAAGTATTTCATCATTGCCTTTTTTAATAGAACTTCCTGATCTCCCGGACTCAAAACCGGGAGATTTTCTTTTTTAACAAAATGTGGCCATCCGTCTACATCTCTTCCTTCAAACTCATAATAACCGTATGGTTCTAATAGCGTGCACACAGCAATGTGCATGAGTTCCAACTTTTGGTCTTTTTTGAATTTCAAATCGAATATTCCCAGTTCCTGCAATCCTATTAACATTAGAATGGCCGAGTAATCGAGTGTTTCACCAAAATTCTTCGAAGCTACTTCCAGTGTTTCCTGCCACTTCTTCTCAAACAAATAATCCATTATCGTGTGTTTTAAAAAAAATGTTTTAAAAAAATGAAACCTTTTTTTGCGAAGGTAGGTATACCCCTACATAACAAACACCGACATGAAAACTAAATTATTCACCCTTATCGCGCTACTCGTTCTAACCACAAGCGCTTTCGCTCAAACAACAACTCAATTGCTAAATGCGCAATTGAATATCACAAAAACAAAAGCAACTGCTAAATATATTCGTACAATTACGAAAGTGAATGAGTCTCTTTTCGAAGTGAAAGTAAACTTTCAAACCGGCGAGCTCATGATGACAGGTACTTATCTAGACGAGGCCTTAACACTAGCCGAAGGTGAGTTCGTATATTTCTTCGCAAATGGCATTAAAGAATCACAAGGCTTGTATGCTAGCGGACAAAGAGTTGGATCTTGGCAGCGTTGGAATTTCGACGGCGCTCAAAAAGCTGATCGCTACTACCAAGAGCCTACGGCATTGCTTTCTGCAAAATAAAAATAGAAGTTAACTTTTAAGAGGGGAAAGGAAATAGGAAACTATTTCCTTTTTCTTTTTCCATAAAAATTAAGACTGTGCATGGAAATTTCAATATCGAAAATCTCTTCCAACGTAGACTTAATATTCTGAATTCGCGGGTCACAGAATTCGAAAACCTCTCCTGTATCTGTCAAAATTATATGGTCGTGCTGTTGATTCTGATAGGCCTTTTCGAAATGAGCTATGTTTTGCCCGAACTGATTTTTTCTTACCAATGCGCAATTCAATAACAGTTCAATGGTGTTGTACAACGTTGCTCTTGAAACGCGATATTTCTTGTTCTTCATTCGAACATAAAGTGCCTCAATATCGAAATGGTCTTCTATCGTATAAATCTCTGCAAGTATTGCATACCGCTCAGGGGTCTTTCGATGCAAATGCTTTTCTAAGTAGGCCGTGAAAATTTCCTTAACCTTATCTTGAATATCTTGTGGGGACATGTGGGCAAATGTACAACGTCAGATTTTTTCTTCCTTATAATATTTCTTCATTTCCACAATAGCGCTTTACTAACATTTAGTAGTTGACTATTTTGAAAACTGCGTTTTAACCTGGAGCAATTCTGTGCTTACTTCGAAGAACCAAAATGTTTACTGATTTACCTACCTCAAAAAGTTATTTTAAGATGTCAGATTTGCTCAATTTCAACCTTCCAAAACACGAAGAAAACGCCATTATCAAAGTTGTGGGTGTGGGTGGTGGCGGCTCCAACGCCGTTAACTACATGTTCAACAAAGGAATTAACGGCGTAGACTTCGTAGTGTGTAACACCGACGCGCAATCGTTGGATAACAGTCCAATTCTAAACAAAATGCAATTGGGGCACACACTAACGAAAGGACGCGGAGCGGGTGCTCGTCCAGAGGTAGGACGTGACGCCGCAATGGAATCTATCGAAGAAATTCGCGCGTTGTTCCATTCAGACTTACAAATGGTTTTCGTTACTGCCGGAATGGGCGGTGGAACTGGAACTGGAGCTGCTCCAGTTATTGCACAAGTGGCAAAGGAAATGGGAATTCTTACAGTAGGTATTGTTACCGTTCCTTTCGCTTTTGAAAACAAAAAGAGAACTGCTCAAGCAACTGCAGGTATCGAAGAAATGCGCAAAGCAGTTGATACGCTTTTGATTATTCGCAACGATAAGTTGCGCGAACTATACGGTAACCTTTCGTTAAGCAACGCATTCAGTCATGCAGACGACGTGCTTTGTACAGCAGCTAAAAGCATTGCTGAATTAATAACCATTACCGGTATTGTGAACGTCGATATGAACGACGTGATCACGGTTATGCGTGGAAGCGGAGTTGCTATTATGGGTAGCGGAAGAGCTCACGGTGAAGACCAAGCCATTCGCGCGGTTCAAATGGCTATGGAATCTCCATTGTTGAACGACGACGATATCACAGGTGCTTCTCACATCTTGTTGAATATTACTTACGGCAACAACGAACTGAAGATGGACGAAATTGGAGAAATCACCGATTTCATACAAGAACTTGCAGGACCAGAAGCCGATATTATCTGGGGTTACGGAAAAGACGAGCAACTTGGAGAAGACATTTGTGTGAACGTGATTGCAACCGGATTCGCTCCGAAAGAAATTGCAACCCTCCTTCCGCTTAATGCAGTAAAAGAACTTCCTGAACCTACTCCGGTATTTCTTTTAGCCGATGCTCCAACGGTTGCCGTTGTTGAACCCTCACCAGTAGTCGAAGAAAATCCAGTTTTCACCTTAGACACAACACCTGTTGTAGAAGAAGAAATCGCAGCACCAGTTGCTGTTGTTGAAGAAGCCCCTATTGTTGCTGAAACTGCTCCAATTGTAGAAATACCTGCAGCTGACGTAACGGAAGAGCCTTTCAAATTGGTTCTTGCAGACGAAATAGAATTGGAAATTGAAAACTCTTTTGAGGTAAACCCAACGGTTGAAGAACCCTTGAAACAAGTTGCATTATTTTCTTTTGAAGAATTCGAGAAGGCAGAATTGGCTAACGAGGAACTTGCCAAAATGGAATTGCAGGAAGAAAATGAAATTCCAGAATTAAGCACGTTCAAACTTCAAGAAAACACGACCGCTGAAACACCGGTGATTCCAAGCTTTGAAAGCATTCGCCCAACTTCTGACCGTTTGATTCCTGAAACTCAAATGACTTTCAAACAAGAAGTCATTACTGAAAATCGCCCACCGCGCACCGAGTTAATGGCACGCAACAAGGAGCGTGAAGGACGTATTCGTGAGTACACCATGCGCATGAAGTCTCCGAACGGATTGAATGAGTTGGAAAACGAGCCTGCTTACTTGAGAAGAAAAGTAACCCTGGATGAAGGAACTCATTCAAGCGAAAACACAGTTTCTCGCACAATCTCTAGAGAAGTAACTGACGAAAACGGAAACACACGCATTGAACTGCGCACGAACAATCCGTTTTTACATGATAATGTAGACTGATATTAACGAACAGTATTTCCCGATTCAACGGGACGTTCAGGGGAGAGCAACGAAAGCTCTCCCTTGTTGTTTTCAGCCATTAATATCATACCTGAAGATTCTACACCTTTGATCTCTCTGGGCGCTAGATTCGCTAAGTACAACACTTGCTTTCCAACAACTTGCTCGGGCTCGTATGATTCTGCAATACCTGAAATAACAGTGCGTTCTTCGTTACCGACACGCAATTTCAATTGCAATAATTTCTTCGTCTTTGGAACACGTTGCGCCTCTACGACTTCAGCAATACGAAGATCCATATTCTGAAAATCTTCGAATGAAACATTTGGTTTTATCGCTTCCACTTCAACCTCGGGTTGAACTTTCGACGTTTCCAATTTCGCTACTTGAATGGCTACTTCTTCGTCTGTTATTTTTTGGAAAAGTATTGGCATCTCACCGATCGCATGTCCAGCCGGAATCAGTTGCGAAATCTGCACATCGTCCCACTTCACTCCTTCCCACTGCAAACCTGTTTTTAATTTTTTCGCGGTGTAAGGAAGGAATGGCTCCAACGCAACAGATAGTGCTGCAACCAACTGAATGCAAGCATTCAAGATGCCTTCTGTTTTCTCTGGTTCTGTCTTTTGAAGTTTCCAAGGTTCAGTCTCTGTGAGCAACTTGTTTCCGATACGTGCAAGCTGAATGGCCAAGGCCTGCGCTTCGCGGAAGCGATAAGCTTCAATCTTTTCACCAATGGTCTTGAACGCAGTTTGAGCTTCTTCAAATTGCGAAGAAGCATCGAACGTTGGGTTCGAAACTTTCCCTTCGTAATACTTGTGCGTTAACACAAAAACACGATTCACAAAATTTCCAACAATGTCCGCAAGCTCATTGTTCACACGGTCTTTGAAATCGTTCCAAGTGAACTCACTGTCTTTTTGTTCAGGCATAATTGAAGCCAAAACGTAACGCATTTCATCTTGACGATTCGGAAAGTCTTCCAAATATTCATGCAACCAAACCGCCCAGTTTCTAGAAGTTGAAATTTTATCTCCTTCTAAATTCATGAACTCGTTGGCAGGAACATTCACCGGCAAGTTGAACCCGCCGTGCGATTTCAATATAATTGGAAAAATGATGCAGTGAAAAACGATGTTGTCTTTCCCTATGAAATGAACCAATTCTGTTTCATCATTCTTCCAATAGTCTTCCCAATTCTTACCGTTTTTCTCGGCCCAAACTTTCGTATTGGTGATGTATCCAATTGGTGCATCTAACCAAACATAAAGCACTTTTCCTTCTTCACCAGGAACTGGAACGCCCCAATCTAAATCGCGCGTCATGGCGCGTGCTTGAAGACCTCCGTCGATCCAACTTAAGCACTGTCCAACGACATGCGACTTCCACTTTGAAGCATCGTGATGTTGCTCTCCATTTAGTTTACCATTTTCAATGTAGTCACGCACCCACTCACTGTGGTGTTGCATAGGTAAATACCAATGCGTGGTTTCTTTGAGTATTGGCGTGCTTCCGCTTAGGGTTGAAACGGGATTAATTAATTCTGTTGGACTTAAAGTTGATCCACATTTTTCGCATTGGTCTCCGTAGGCCTTTTCACTCGAGCATTTCGGACAGGTTCCTGTGATGTAACGATCGGCTAAAAACTGCTGTGCTTCAGCATCGAAGTATTGTTCTGAACGATGGGTTTCGAAAATACCTTTTTCCTTCAACTCGAGAAAAATCTGCTGACTCATTTCTATGTGTTCCGGCGAAGAAGTGCGGTAATATTCATCGAATGAAATTCCGAAATCGTGGAATGCATCTCCCATGAGCTTGTGATAAAAATCTACTATTTCGCGGGGAGTCTTTCCTTCCTTCTTCGCGCGCAGGGTAATCGCAGCGCCATGTTCATCGGATCCACAGATAAAAGCCACATCCTTTTCCTTCCCTCTTAAATAGCGAACATAAATATCGGCAGGCAAATATGCACCTGCGATGTGTCCAATGTGAATGGGACCGTTCGCATATGGAAGAGCAGAGGTTACAAGGTGTCTTTTCGGTGACTTCATTTTTTTGTGGTGTTTTGCGCAGAAAACTGCGAATTTAGCGCATCAAAGATAAAGCGATGCAACCAGCTTTTTTACAACAAGGCGATACGATTGGCATAATTGCCACTGCAAGATTCATTACAAGCGAGCAATGGCAATTCGCCAAGCGCGTAATTGAATCATGGGGATTGAAAATTAAATTGGCGGAAAACGTTTTCACGCCAAAGTTTCAGTTGGCTGGAAATGTTGAAGAACGCACGCAATCTTTCCTTTCATTTTGGAACGATAGCGAGGTGAAAGCCTTGCTGGTGGCTAGAGGTGGATATGGGACCGTTCATACCATTGACGAAATTCTTCCTTTCTTGAACGAATCAAAATGGATTTGCGGCTATTCAGATGTGACGGTTTTGTTGAATGCGTGCACGAATAAAAACATTGCTTGCATTCACTCAACCATGCCGGTTTCTTTTGAGCATGCCACACCGGAAGCACTAGAAAATTTAAGGTGTGCTCTTTTCGGAGAATCTTTTTCATTCAGTTGGAATGAAAATCAAATTCAAGTTGGAAAGACTGAAGGTGAAATTGTAGGTGGAAATTTATCTGTGATATACAGCCAACTGGGATCTTCAACTCAATTGAAGACGGAAGGAAAAATTCTGTTTTTAGAGGATGTAGATGAAATGCTTTACCACGTTGACCGGATGTTTACTGCCTTGAAACGTGCAGGAATGTTTAAAAATATTCGAGGATTAATTTTAGGAGGGTTCACTCAAATGAGAGATAACACGGAGGAATTCGGATTTTCAAGCAATAATCCGTGGGGGAAATCCGCAGAACAAATTATTGTTGAAATGGGAATAAACTCTGAAACTCCTATTGCCATTGGGTTTCCGGCAGGACATTTAAACGACAACCGAGCATTTTATATGGGACTAAATTCAGAATTAATTGTGAATGAAAATTCCGCACAACTGACATGGAAATAACTACCTTTGCGTAGTTCGTGTAAAAAATACACTAACTAGAATGAGCCCCAAAAACATAACGTTTTCGAACGATGAGTATTTGAATTTCGAATTAATCGGAATTAACTCGAGAGAGAAAGATTTTCGATTGGCGTGGTTTTTAAATCGTGAAATGAAGTGGAGTTTAGAACGCAAGAAGCCCTACAAACTCGAAACAAAAGAACAGAACTCTGAACATGAGTTGTTCAAATACGTTTCCGAAGAAAATCATTACACTATTCATTTAATTTCAAATCGTTCGCTTCAAGGAGTCCTTATTCCTGAGTATGCGCAACTTGAATACCTGCTGAAAGTAGAGGGCAGAGAAGACATAGAAGAATTGGTTAAACAAATTAGAAAAATAAACAATGTGCTCGCGGCCTTTCATCTAACACAGGATAGTCTGAAACATGTGAGTCATTTGTTCTTCGATTGATTATGAAAAAAACGAAAATAGTAGCGACCATCGGTCCAGTATCAGCAAACAAAGAAGTTCTGAAAGGAATGATTGAAGCCGGCTTAAACGTTGTGCGTTTGAATTTTTCTCACGGCACACACGACGATCATTCAAGTGTAGTCAATTTCGTTCGTGAGATTGACAAAGAGTTAGGAACGAACACCGCGTTGCTGGCGGATTTACAAGGACCTAAGTTGCGTGTGGGTATTATGCAAGACAACGGTGTAATGTTGGAAGCTGGAAAGCAAATTATCATTACCACTGAAGAACAAATTGGAACAGCTTCGCATATCTATACCAACTACAAAGAATTTCCTTCCGACGTAAAACCTGGCGAACGCGTTTTGTTAGACGACGGAAAAATTGCGATTCGCATTCTTTCCACCGATGGTAAAAAAGAAGTTTTGTGTGAAGTCGTTCAAGGTGGAATTCTTTCATCAAAGAAAGGACTGAATCTTCCCGAAACTAAAGTTTCTCTTCCTTCCTTATCGAAGAAAGATTTGCATGATTTAGAGTTCGCTCTTTCAATGAACATCGATTGGATCGGACTTTCATTCGTCCGCACAGCGGAAGACGTTCGCGTGCTAAAAGGCATCATTGCTGAAAACGGCAAGCACGCGAAAGTGGTAGCGAAAATCGAAAAACCTGAAGCCCTTGAAGTGATCGACGATATTATTCGCGAAACCGATGCGGTCATGGTGGCTCGTGGTGACCTTGGAGTTGAAATTCCAATTGAGCAAGTTCCACTCGCCCAGAAAATGATCGTAAAGAAATGCGTTGAAGCTGCAAAGCCTGTTATTGTTGCTACGCAAATGATGGAAAGCATGATTACTAGTATGACTCCAACACGCGCTGAAGTAACAGACGTTGCCAATGCAGTGTTAGACGGTGCAGATGCAGTGATGCTAAGCGGAGAAACCAGCGTTGGTGCCTATCCGATTGCAGCAATAACCATGATGCACAACATCATTAATGAAGCAGAGAAATTCCCAGGACTTTATTATTTGGAAGAAGCACCTTACGAAATGGATGAAACACGTTTCATAACAGACAGTATTTGCTTCAGTGCTTGTCGCGTTGCTAAGCGCACAGGTGCAACCAGCATTGCAACCATGTCTTTCTCTGGATATACGGGATATAAAATTTCAAGCTGGAGACCAAATGCGCATGTATTCGTCTTCACAGGAAACAAGCGCATTCTAACACAATTGAATTTGGTTTGGGGAGTGAAAGCTTTCTACTACGACAAGATGGTAAGCACAGACCAAACCATTGCAGATATTCGTTACATCTTGAAGAAAAACGGATATGTAAAAGACGGAGACTTTTTAGTGAACGTAGCGTCTATGCCTATTGCAGAGCAAGGAACAACAAACATGTTAAAGATTAGCCGAATATAGTTTTCGGATTGCCTTGCAATCCGCCTGTATGAAACATTAAAACCGAACCTTCGTTCGGTTTTTTATTTCCAACTAAAAACGCATGCATGAGTTTTCCGGTGTAAACAACGTCGAGAGGAAGTTGATGTGTCCTGTTAATCTCTTGAACGAATTCAATCAATCGATCATTGAACTTTCCGTATCCACCAAATTCATCTTCACTGAAAATAACTGCGCGTTCTAAGACATCATCAGCCGCTGCTTCATCGTGAAAAAAGTAAATGAGCTTGTTGCGAATTTCGTTACGCATGTAGTGCTCGCCTTTCAATGCGCTGTATATCCAGACCTTTTGATGCGGCTTCGATTGAACAAGCAAACCTGCCGCCGTTGTTCCTGTTCCTGCTGCTACCAACCAATGATCGAAAGAAAAATCTTCTTCGCTTACCATTTGCATGGCGCCGTTCATACCCAAATAATTCGAACCGCCTTCAGGCACTAGGAAAGCTGACTCCCATTTTTCGTGAACCCATGCCTTCATTTCCTCACTGTTCCTTTCCTCATAATCCGCTCTGGAAATAAAACAGAGCTCCATTCCACATTCCTTTGCAAACAACAAGGTTGGACTGTAATCCTTCGGCTCTTCCCCGCGAATGATGCCTACAGCATGTATTCCCAATTCCTTGGAAGCCGCGGCTGTTGCATGAATATGATTGCTATAAGCACCCCCAAACGTGACCAATTGCTTAGCACCTCTACGATTCATTTCTTCCAGATTGAACATTAACTTAAACCATTTGTTGCCATTTATAGTTGAATGTAAGCGATCGAATCGTTTAACGACTACCTTTCCGTTTTCGCTAAAATTTAAATTATCGTAAACAGGAAGTTGAAAATTAATTTTTTTGTTCAAGTCAGTAAATTGCATTTTTGTCATATGAGAGAGGAAGAGAATTCAAAAGTACAGGGAGAAGACTACTATTTAAGTGAAGAAGGATTTTTTATTTTCACGGAAGAGTATCACTTGAAAAGAGGTCATTGCTGTCAAAGCGGCTGCAAGCATTGCCCATATGGGTTCGATAAAAAGACGGGTAAATTCAATAAATAACTTCGCATATTTGTAAAAAACAACTGTATGCGAGCGTTAATTCTTATCGGGCTGCTTATTCCTCAATTGGTATTTTCTCAAATTAACAAAGACAGTATTCATTTTTCAGGCTATACTGAAATCTATTTCGCACAAGATCAGCACAACTGGAACGACCATCAGCGTCCTGATTTCTTATACAGTCACACTTCAACCAATCACTTTGCTCTGAATACCGCGGTAATTGATTTCAAGTACAGTTCTGAACGCGTGAAGACCCAACTCTCTTTGGTTGAGGGAACCTACGCGAATAAAGTGACCTCGGCGGAACCTATTGGCTTTGGGGCTTTGTACGTTGGAAACATTTCATACAAGCTCAGTGGTTCGCGGAACTTTTGGTTACAGGCCGGAATTTTCCCTTCGCACATAGGAATAGAAACTGCCATTGGTTTTTCAAATCTATCGCTAAGCAGAAGCCTCGCAGCAGAGAATTCGCCATACTACGAGAGTGGCGTTGCTTTGCAATACACTTCCAAAAATGAAAAATGGTATGCGTCTGCTTTGCTCTTAAATGGATGGCAAACCATGACACTGATTGCCAGTCAGACCTCACCAGGTTTGGGAATGCAACTTCAATATAAACCCAACAACAAATTCGTTCTGAATTATAGCAATTACATTGGCGATGTGCGTGTAGCCGACAGCACACAAGCGCGCTTTTACCAAGATGTTTACGCCGATATTCAAGTGAAAGAAAAACTTCATATTCAGGCACAAGTAGATTACGCCGTTCAAAGCACATTAGGAAAATCTTACAACAAAAATTGGTCTACTGGATTCATTGGAGTGGCTTATGCGATCAATGAAAAATTAACCGCAGTTGGAAGGGGCGAATGGATGAGTGATCCGAGCAGCTTGGTAGTTCTGAGCAACACCAATCAAATGTGGGGTTACAGTTTTAACTTCAATTACAAATTAGATGATCACTTGATGTTCCGCGCTGAATACCGTAACCTGAATTCTAAAGTGAATGCTTTCAGTTTTCAGAACTTAAACGAAAAACACATTAACGGATTAAATTTGTCGCTCGCTGCTCAATTTTAGCACACCCACCTATGTCAACATTTCAAGATCAAATTCAAGAAGGAATTCCAACAGCATTGCCGGTTGTTCCAGCCATGGACGCCGCCATTAACCGGGCTCCCAAGCGAAAGGAAATTCTTTCGAATGAAGAAAAAGGTCTCGCCTTGCGCAATGCCTTGCGCTATTTCCCTGCGGAACATCATGAAACATTGGCAAAGGAATTTGCTGAAGAGATGAAAGCATATGGGCGCATCTACATGCACCGTTATCGTCCGACTTACGACATGTATGCTCGTCCAATTTCTGAATATCCTGCAAAGTGTGAGCAAGCGGCTTCCATCATGCTCATGATTCAAAACAACTTGGATCCTCGTGTGGCACAGCATCCGTATGAATTGATTACCTACGGTGGAAACGGTGCGGTTTTTCAAAACTGGGCGCAGTACCGATTGGTGATGAAGTATTTGAGTGAAATGACCGAAGAGCAAACGCTCGTGATGTACAGTGGTCATCCGATGGGGCTCTTCCCTTCTAGCCCTTCTGCTCCTAGGGTTGTGGTAACGAACGGGATGATGATTCCGAATTACAGCAAGCCAGACGATTGGGAGAAATTCAATGCGTTAGGTGTAACGCAATACGGGCAAATGACTGCGGGATCGTACATGTACATTGGTCCGCAGGGCATTGTGCATGGGACAACCATTACGGTAATGAATGCGGCGCGTATGCTTCGCACTAAGCGTGGCGACAAGACGGTTTATGATCGCGCAGCTGAAGGATTGTTGTTCGTTACTGCTGGATTAGGCGGTATGAGCGGCGCACAGCCAAAGGCAGGAAACATTGCAGGATGTGTATCCATCACAGCAGAAGTGAATCCGAAAGCAGCTACGAAACGTTTCGAACAAGGATGGGTAGATGAGCTTATTGATAACATTGACACACTTTGCGCGCGCGTTCAAGAAGAACTTAAAATAGGAAAAGCGCACAGCTTCGCGTTTATTGGAAATATTGTTGAAGTGTGGGAAGTGTTCGCGGAACGAGGCATTCATATTGACTTAGGAAGTGACCAGACTTCGTTGCATAATCCGTGGGCGGGAGGATATTATCCGGTTGGACTTTCTTATGAAGAGAGCAATGCACTCATGGCGGAGAACCCTTCCCACTTCAAAGAAAAAGTTGAGGAGTCTCTGATTCGTCATGCAGCTGCTGTTCAAAAGCACAGCGAAAACGGCATGTATTTCTTCGATTATGGAAATGCATTTTTGTTGGAAGCCTCGCGTGCGGGGGCGAATGTGATGGCCGATGTGCCCACACTTGAGCGCGAATTCAAATACCCGTCTTACGTTCAAGATATTTTAGGACCCCTTTGTTTCGACTACGGATTCGGGCCTTTCAGATGGGTTTGTGCAAGCGGGAAATCGGAAGACTTAGATACTACAGATGCCATTGCATTGGAAGTTATGTTGAAGTTGAAAGAAACAGCACCTGCTGAAATTCAACAACAATTAGCAGATAACATCCAGTGGATTCGCGAAGCGAAGAGCAACAAATTGGTTGTCGGATCCCAAGCAAGAATTTTATACGCAGATGCACAAGGACGCATGGAAATCGCAGCGGCGTTCAACAAAGCCATTGGTGAAGGAAAGATTGGACCTGTGGTTTTGGGAAGAGATCATCACGATGTAAGTGGAACCGATTCGCCTTATCGCGAAACCAGTAACATATATGATGGTTCTCGATTCACGGCGGATATGGCGGTGCAAAATTTCGTGGGCGATGCCTTCCGAGGAGCTACATGGGTAAGCTTGCACAACGGAGGTGGCGTTGGATGGGGAGAAGTGATTAACGGCGGATTCGGAATGTTACTCGACGGCAGTGAAGCGTGCGATAAGAAATTACGCAGCATGTTGCATTGGGACGTTAACAATGGAATCGCACGCAGAAGTTGGGCGCGTAACAAAGAAGCGGTATTCGCTATTGAGAGAGCTATGGAACAAGAGCCGCTGTTGAAAGTTACCCTTCCACAAGAAGTGAAAATTTCATTGGACTCTTTTATTCACTAGGCCACTCCTTTCACAACAGGAACAGCTGGTTCAATGGTATCCTGATAAACAGGACCGACATATTCTTCGTCATAGGCAAGAGCTAAATTCAACATATAAAAAACGTTGAACAAGCAAACCAAAAGCGCGTCAGTATTTGAGCGCTTCCCGAATGATTGTGCCAATTGAACCAACACTTTGAACCCGAAGAAAACATTCAACACGGGAATAGCGAAATACCAAGCGTGCTTCGCAGGTCGTCCAATCATTTTCATGATTATCATCAAGTCCCAACCTGGAACAAAGGCTGCTTCGATGGGTTGATTGGCCTTCGCGAATAGTCTCATTTTAGAAACAAATCCGACAAGGATTATAAATCCTCCGATTAGAATAAGGTGCGGCTGCTTAGTCCAGACCTCTTGCAAAGCGATAGTTAAGTTCATGATCTTTTTAGTTAGGTACTTGAAAGACGTGACAATCTATTTTAAGTTGCCTACTAGCCACGCATTCACAGACTGATAATTCTCAATTTTTACACTCTTGGTCTGATTCTTTCGAATACGAACTAACT
>CANIBZ010000024.1 GCA_947466425.1 Flavobacteriales bacterium | reverse complement strand
TGAAGCAGATCGCATGTTGGACATGGGATTTGTGAACGATGTGAAACGCATTATTAAATTAATTCCTGAAAGAAGACAGTCTTTGTTCTTTTCGGCAACCATGCCGAAGACGATTCAAGAATTGGCGAATTCAATTTTAACAACTCCGAAAAAAGTTGAAGTAACTCCGGTTTCTTCCACCGTTGAAAAAATTGAGCAGGGCATTTACTTCGTTGATCAGGCGAACAAGAACGATTTGTTGATGCATGTCCTTCAAGATAAATCAATACGATCTGCTTTGGTTTTCACACGCACCAAGCATGGTGCAGATAAAGTAGTTAAGCTTTTACAAAAGTTTAGCATTAAGGCGGAAGCCATTCACGGAAACAAATCTCAGAATCACCGTCAGCGTGCGTTAAGCAATTTCAAAGGCGGAATCACTCGCGTGCTTGTCGCTACGGACATTGCTGCGCGTGGTATTGACATTGATGAGTTGGCTTTCGTGGTGAACTTCGAAATTCCGAATATCCCAGAGACGTATGTTCACCGCATTGGAAGAACAGGTCGCGCGGGTGCTTCTGGAAAAGCTATTTCATTCTGCGACATTGAAGAGCGTGAATACTTGCGCGACATTCAGAAGTTGATTGGATTGGAAATTCCGGTTGTAAGCGAGCATCCGTTCCCAGCATTGAACAAACCTGCTCCAGGTGTTGCGCAAAAGCCACAAGGCAAGAAACCTTTTTCTAGATCTGGTGGTGGAAAGACACATCGTGGAAGTGGTCCAAGTGGTGGAAGTGGAAATGGTGGCGGAGGAAACAGACCGAAGACCGGCAGTGGTGGTGGATTTAAGCCACGCTTCTCTGGAAATCCCGATTCGAAAAGAAGACCGTCTTAAACGCGGACCATCCAAACGTATTCGCGCATTTGTTTCCACCAGCTGAATTTCACGACCTCTTCAGGAGTGGATTTGAGTTGGTTGGAAAAGTTCGTGAGGACATCTTGGTAGTTTATTTTTTCTTCTTGAAATAAATTGAACTTCGTTTCATTTTCTATGAGGAAATCGGCTACTGCTGAAGGAAGATCTATTTTCTGGTATCCCGATTTATGAACGAAGAGCACTTCTTTGTTCGGACCGTTTTTCTTCAATTCCTTTAAAGACGTTTGATGAAGGAAGAGCACCATGCCTTTCAATTCTACTTCATCATCGGGCATTTTCTTGACAGACTTTTCAATGAGTGAGCGGTGAACCAATGGATTGACGATAGGAAATTTGAAGAATTTCTTCAACGGAAATTCGAAGCCAATGCCGTGCATGTAGTTGTACAAGGCCTTTTTCAATCCGTCTGAATATTGCTCATGGTTGGCACCTTTCGGGTCATCATGGAACAAGTCGTTGTTCGCGAAACCTTCGAAAACAGGGCCTGTGCGAATCACTCCGTATTTCTCGGGGTCTTTTCCAACGGGGCTGTGAACGGTCATGGCGAATTGGTGCCAATGTCCCGAATGCAGCAGTTGATTTTCGAATAATTGTCGCACCACCTCCAGCGAATCAATGGTTTCTTGTTCGGTTTGCGTAGGGAAACCGAACATTAAGTAGGCATGGACTAAAATTCCAGCGTCGCGGAAACCTTTGCAGACCTTGGCTACTTGATCTATGGAAATTCCTTTGTCGATCAACTCTAAAATTCTTGGACTCGCCACTTCTAAACCGCCAGTTACGGCTATGCAACCGGAGGCTGCTAGAATTTTACAGAGATCGGGAGAGAATGTTTTTTCAAAACGAATGTTGGTCCACCAAGAGACTTGCAAGCCTCTGCGAAGAATTTCAATGGCTAGATCGCGCAATGCTGCTGGAGGCGCGGCTTCATCTACGAAGTGAAATCCGGTTTCACCGGTTTCTGCAATGAGCGCTTCCATCTGATCTACTAAATGCGTTGCGCTGGCTTGGTCGTATCTTCCAATGTAGTCGAGTGTAATGTCGCAGAAGCTGCATTTCTTCCAATAACATCCGTGAGCCACTGTCATTTTGTTCCAACGCCCGTCGTTCCACAAGCGATGCATGGGGTTGGGCATATCAATGACCGAGAGGTATTCATTGAAACGAAGACCGGTGTAACTCGGAGCCGGTTTTTGAGCGTGAAGAAAATCTCCTCCTACTTTGTTGTCTATGAATTCAACTTCGTTGTTTGAATTTCTACGGAACGTTCTTTTCAGTTCCGAATGAACTTCTGCATCTTCCAGATGCTTCAACAGCTCCAGGAATGGCCCTTCCCCATCGTCGAGGGTAATGTAATCGACGAAGTCGAAAACGCGCGGATCAGAGAGTTCGCGCAATTCAGTATTCGGATATCCCCCACCCATTGCGATTTTCACTTCCGGATAATGGGTCTTAATCCATTGTCCCGCTTTGAAAGCGCCGTATAAATTTCCACCAAAAGGCACGGTGAATCCGACCATGGAAGGCACTTCTTCTTGGAAGTACGTCTTTACCCTTTCCACCAAAATATCGTCGAGATAATTGTTGGGCTTGTTCAATTCTTCAAGAATTGGACTGAAGGAGACGGCGGTTCTTGAGATGCGTTCTGCGTATTTCGAAAAACCGAAATGCGGACCCACAGTTGCTTGAATGAGATCTGAGATGTCTTCCAAGTACATGGTGCATTTGTATCGCGCTTTGTCTTGCACCCCAATGTTTCCGAAGAACCATTCGAGGTCCTTGATTTGCTGAAAGCGAGAGCCTTCGGGCAAATAGGCTCCCGCTGCTATGCGGTATCCGAGCGTGTAATTTTTATTTTGAAGGAAGGAAATCACGGCATCTACGGTGTTTTCGTAGGCCTTGCGATTTTTCACCAACGCATCGAGTTGGTGAGTTAGTCTGAAGTTGGAAGATTCAATGGCATCGAATAGTTGTGTTAATCCATTTCTGGAAAAAACATCCAACACCATGTCTAATCCCAAGTCTTTTTGTCTTGAATCAAATCCTTGTTGTTTCAGAAATCCGGTTAAATAAGCGGTTGCTGGATACGGGGTATTCAACTGCGTTAAAGGCGGGATTATGAGTAACGGTTTCGACACGGCTGCAAAGAAACGAAAAAGAAAAGAAGTAAAGCGTAACCTTTTGTTTTTAGATTACGTTAAACCTGAAGCCACTTAAACGTTGCTATATGTATTACACTCTCCCAAAAATAACCGCAAGCATTGCTATGCTTGTAAGTCTCGCCCACACCCAAGTGGCGGCTCAGGAGAGTATTCCAACAAATCAAGTCGAATTAACCTTTGAACTTCAAGTAAACGAAGAACAAAATAAGCGCTACTTAGAGATCTGCCAAGACGCTTTAATGCGCTATGATAATCTAGATGAATACCGCTTTGTCCATTCGGACAGAGTGATTTCCTTTCAAAAATTAGGAATAAGTGTTACTTTATATTCTGCTAAATCTTTATTTGTATCTTCAAAAAGATTTATTCAAGGTGCTTGCACGAATGCTGAAGGCGAATGTTGAGATAGGGTCAAAAAATATTTCGACCTTATGAGAAAGACGCCAACGCAGGGCATTGTAAAGCGATGAAAGAAAAAATTACATGAAAAAGTTTGTGTAATTGAAAATTGAGATTACTTTTGCATCGCTTTACGGCAACGGTCGGGTAGTTCAGTTGGTTAGAATACGTGCCTGTCACGCACGGGGTCGCGGGTTCGAGTCCCGTCCCGACCGCTAAATGAGAGAGTAACCCCTTGATTATCAAGGGGTTTTTCTATTAAAAGTCTTTTTATGTAAAACACTGTGTAAAACATGTGAATCACTGCGTGATCAATTGCTTCGCTATGAATCGCAAGCGATCAAACCTGCGGTGCACAATAACGAAGGTGACATTCAGTTCTGAAAAAGATTAATAGCCAATATAAAATTTAAAAAAATATGACTGGTCCAAGAAAAACTACATTCCTAAACCCGAATTTGCACCATCATATATTCCGAAGTATGTATAACCTACAAGTATTATTTATATTCAGGTAGTTATTCGTTATAAATTCAGGAAATTCAAGATTTTGTTTAGCTTACCCAGTTTTGTTTATTAAATTATTTATACAAATAGATTTCATGAAAATATTATTCATTATTATCAGTTTATTCGTCGGGGTAAATGGTTTTACTCAAACACAAGATACTATAAAAACGGAAGCTTTTAGTTTTGAAGAAACACTAAATGAAGCTTACGCAATGGGTCATGTACATAGTGATTTATGGTCTTTTACTTTAGCAAATTACTGGGGTGTAAGTTTTAATATGATTGAGTGGGATTGGGGAAATTATGATTTTTATGATTACACTTTTAAATCTATTAAATACTGGTATTATAAAATAGATCCTGAGGGGAATAGAGTGTTTACATTGATTGAAATGGGGCCAAAGGAGGCATCTGATTTTTTTAAAAACAGAAAATAATTAGTCCAAACCGTATCCGCCGCGATCAAACCACGTGAATCACTCCGTGATCAATTCTTCGAATCAATCGCAAGCGATCAAACCATGTGAATCACTCCGTGATCAATTGCTATGCAATCAATCGCAAGCGATCAAAGCTTCGCTGAAAATTTCTTACCTATTCTTCCCTTCTCTTCCCTTCTCTTAACTTACGATTTAGATTTCCCCAAGCGCAACCGCAGCCCCAACGAAGGAACTACTGTTACCCCTTTCATCTGAAAAGATTCGCCAATGAAGTTCTGAAGAGTGCCGTAATTCTGATAATAAACCGCTACGGCAGGGACGAAATAGAAATAACGGAATCCAATTTTCATGTTGGCGAAGGCGCCGAAACTGCTGATGTTCTTGGTTTCTGTGATGGCCGCGGTGTTCAATGCCGTTACAACTCCGTTCACATCCTGAATACGCGCATAGGTAAACGGTGTGGTTGAATAATTCATACGCGTGAAGTTGTAAGCCAATCCAAACGAGATAGCGCCAATCGATTCTTCATTGCCCAAGCCGTAACTGAAGATCAATGGAACCAATATGTCCTTCCGACTGAAATCGTATTGCAACTTAGAGGTTAAAGGCTTCGCCCAAAAAGGCAACGATAAATCTTGACTGGAATACTGAAGACCAATGCTTCCGTACCACTTGTCTGTAGCCGATTCTGAGAAGTCGTCTACATTTCCTAATGATCCTAAAAACTGATATTGTACGTCAATGGCTTTGGCCCTTCCTACTTTTTTAAATCCAACATCGAATCGTTCGGCAATTCCGTAACGAACGGCAAATTCAAATCCGCCACCTATTGGATCGAAGTTATTCGCAATCAGCGCCTCACCCACTTTCTGCCAATCGGTTGCTATGGCATTCGACTGAGCTAAAGAAACAGTATCCAATGAGCCATTCAACAAATTATCGAGATCAATGTCTACCGCGCTCGCAACCTTTCCAGCAGGAGCCGTAGCAATGTTGTACGTCTGATTGGTGGCGACAACCCAATTGCCCTTCGGAGTGACTTTTCCTGAATTGGTAATAGCTCTGGGAGCTACACAACTGCTTACCGATAAAAGTAAGCCGAATATCCAAACGTACTTTTTCATCCTAAGATTTCTTTTTTAATTCCTTCGCGCGATTCCAATATTCGTCCATTTCATTCAAGGTCATCTCCCCCATTTGCTTGCCGTCTTTCGCACTTTCCATTTCCAAATACTGAAAACGATAAATGAATTTCTTGTTGGTCTTCTCTAATGCATCTTCCGGATGTATTCCCTTAAAACGAGCATAGTTGATGAGTGAAAAAAGTAAGTCGCCGAATTCTTCTTCTTGATCCTCTTTCGTTTTCGCTTCTTTGAATTCATTCAATTCTTCTAAAACCTTTTCCCAAACCTGATCGGAATTTTCCCAATCGAACCCCACTCCTTTCGCTTTGTCTTGAATACGCTGCGCTTTCACCATAGCCGGCAACGAACGCGGTACGCCTTCCAACACACTCTTCTTCCCTTCCTTCAATTTTAATTTTTCCCAATTGGAAAGAACTTCCGCTTCATCTTTCACCACAGTATCTCCGTAAATATGCGGATGCCTTGAAATTAACTTTTCGCAAATGGAATTCAACACATCGGCAACGTCGAATGCTTCAGTCTCGCTGGCAATGCGCGAATAAAAAACCAAATGCAAAAACAAGTCGCCCAACTCTTTCTTTACCTCTTCCATGTTTCCATCTAGAATGGCATCGCCCAATTCATAGACTTCTTCTATGGATAAATGACGAAGACTTTCCAGCGTCTGTTTCATGTCCCACGGACACTTCTCGCGAAGCTCGTCCATGATGGTTAACAAGCGCTCGAACGCTTCCTTCTTCTGCTCTATAGTATTCATTCGCCTTGAAGTGCTTCGATCATTAATGTTAAAATTTCCTGCGCCGCTGTGGCAATCTTAGTCCCTGGACCAAAGATGCCTACGCACCCTGCGTTGTATAAAAACTCGAAGTCTTGCTCGGGTATTACTCCGCCTGCAATAACCCCAATATCTTCGCGTCCCAACTTTTTCAATTCGGAAATTAATTCCGGAATTAACGTCTTATGTCCTGCTGCTAAAGATGACACGCCCACCATGTGAACGTCGTTCTCTGCGGCTTGCTTCGCAACTTCCGCAGGAGTCTGGAACAACGGTCCCATGTCTACATCGAATCCAATATCTGCAAACGATGTGGCAATCACTTTCGCTCCGCGATCGTGTCCGTCTTGCCCCATCTTCGCAACCAAGATGCGCGGTCTTCTTCCGGCCAATTCAGCGAATTCATCGGAACGTCTGCGTGCTTCAATAAAGTCTTTGTCCATTGCTGATTCATTAGAGTAAACACCTGAAATACTTCTGATTTGTGCGGAATATCTTCCGTACACCACTTCGAGTGCGCTAGAAATTTCACCTAACGTTGCGCGCAAACGAGCAGCTTCCACCGATAAGGCCAAGAGATTTCCGCTTCCGCTCTGTGCCGCTTCAGTTAGGGATTTCAGAGCATCTTGACAAGCCTCTTCGTTACGCTCTGCTTTCGTTTTCACTAACCTTTCGATTTGTGAAATACGCACAGCGTCGTTGTCTACTTGCAAAATATCCATGGCGCTTTCTTCTTCCAACTGGAAAATATTCACTCCAATAATCTTGTCTCTTCCGCTATCTATGCGCGCTTGTTTCCGCGCTGCTGCTTCTTCAATGCGCAACTTTGGAATACCGGCTTCAATGGCCTTGGTCATTCCACCCATCTCTTCCACCTCTTCAATTAATTTCCAAGCGGCATCCGTAATTTCTTGCGTGCGCTTTTCAATGATCTCACTTCCTCCCCAAACGTCTACCACTTCACACAATCCTGTTTCTTCTTGAATAATCAATTGAGTGTTTCGAGCAATACGCGCGCTGTTGTCGGTTGGCAAAGCAATGGCTTCATCGAGCGCATTGGTATGTAAACTCTGTGTTCCGCCCCATGCAGCGCCGAGGGCTTCAATGCAGGTGCGAGCCACGTTGTTGTAAGGATCTTGACGCGTAAGACTCCAACCACTGGTTTGACAGTGGGTTCTTAACGCCATTGATTTTTCATTTTTCGGGTTGAAGGACTTGATGAGTTGTGCCCACAACACGCGTGCTGCGCGCATCTTCGCAATTTCAGTCACGGTGTCCATGCCCACGGCCCAGAAGAACGACAAGCGCGGAGCGAAATCGTCGATGCTCATTCCGGCTTTCAAGCCTGCGCGAACATATTCCAATCCGTCTGCCAAGGTATAAGCCAACTCAATTTCTTGTGTCGCTCCGGCTTCTTGCATGTGATACCCGGAAATGGAAATCGGATTGAATTTCGGCATTTCCTTCGAACAGAATTCAAAGATGTCTGAAACTATGCGCATACTTGGCTTAGGCGGATAGATGTATGTATTTCGAACCATGAATTCTTTCAGAATGTCGTTCTGAATGGTTCCAGTGAGTTGTTCTGGACGAACGCCCTGCTCTTCAGCAGCGACGATGTAAAACGAAAGAATCGGTAGAACCGCACCATTCATGGTCATGCTCACCGACATTTCGTTCAACGGAATTTCATGAAACAAAACTTTCATGTCTTCCACTGAATCTATGGCTACGCCTGCCTTTCCCACGTCTCCCTTCACGCGATCGTGATCGCTGTCGTAACCGCGATGGGTAGCCAAGTCGAAGGCCACAGACAATCCTTTTTGTCCCATGGCCAAGTTGCGTTTGTAGAACGCATTCGATTCTTCAGCGGTACTGAATCCGGCATATTGGCGAATGGTCCACGGACGCACGGTGTACATGCTCGCATACGGACCGCGTAAAAACGGCGCTGCGCCTGCTCCCCAAGTTGCAGCCTTCACTTCTTCTTTGAAGTTGAAGGGAACTTCTTTCCAATTCAATTTACTCATGACTGCACATATTTGTTTTCACCCACTACAACACGCTGCGCATGTTGAAGGCTTCTTTCTTCTTTGTTGTTTTGAATGAAGTTGGACAACTTCTCAGATGTTTCGAAATTCTTCATGATATCCAAAGCCTTTACTGACAGGTCTTTCGTAAGTTTTTCCAACGAAAAACTTCCTTTCGCTAAATCTGAATACTGATCGAAGTAAGATTCTTCAATGATTAAATGTTGAATGTTACGTGCCCAACGAAGATGATCGCTGACATCTGTTCCCTTCGCGTATTCCATTGGAAGAACTTCAATGCGATTTGCTCCGCCAACGCTCGCTGCCAATGCTTGAATCGTAGAACGAATGAGGTTGTTGTCGGAGTCCTTCTTCGCTTGGAAGTATCCGTCTGTTTGCACTTTCACGAAGGCGTGATTCGAACACGCGTGTTCAGGAGAACCTGATTTCAATATGTGTGACCACACTGCACGGAAAGCGCGCAGCTTGGCGATTTCAACATACAATTCACTTCCAACCGAAAAATGAAAAAGTAGTTGAGCGGAAGCCTCGTCTATGGTTAAATGCGTATTTTCTATGAATTCAATTCCAGCTAAAACAGCAAATGCAATTTGCTCTGAAGCCGTTGCGTGAGAAGCAAATACTTGATTTGAATGAATGTGTTTGGAATGAAACAGCGGCAATACTCCAGCGCGGTCTTGTTGCTCGTAAGCTTGCTTAATAACGTCTATCTGATCGTCGGCTTGCTCGGCATGCGCCTCTAACTCCCAGTTGATGAAGCCGACGAAGATATCTTTCAACGCCACCTTCAACTGACTAGCGTTGAAAGAAGCAGGAATGGTTAAGCTATTCGCTCCGCCGTTCAATGCTTCCAACGCTAAACCATTCCATTGAAGTGGATCGTTTGTCTTAAACGATTGGTGCAACTGCCACGAAGGAGCTGCGCGAAAAGTTGGCTCTTCAGTGGTTTTCGCTTCTGTTGAATAAGGAAATAAAAAAATCCCTTCTTCCTTTTGGCGAACCAAAGAGTCGAGGGATTTTCCTTTTAATTCTTTCTCGGCTAGCGTTTGCCAGTCTTGAAGATATTGATTTGAAAAAACTTCGTTCCGAATATTCATGCAACGAAGTTAATTCGAAAATGCTTATCTGAACAGCGTCAATGTGCCCATTAACTCTAATTTTTCACGGCTTCCGATTGGACGCGCTTGAAGCTTCCACACGTAGGCATCGTTTTCAACATAGTGTGTTCCGTTTCCTTTGTAAGTGCCGTTCCATCCTGCTTCTGGATCGGTCGTTTCGAAAATCAACACTCCCCAACGATCGTAGATCGCAAAGTGATAATAAGAAGGATCGTTTCCATTCAACACCGGCTTGAACACTTCGTTCAAGTTATCGTTGTTTGGAGAAAATGTATTCGGAACGAAATACAAGAACGGCTCTTTCGAGAAGTTCGCGATAATCGTATCGGTTGTATTGAACGAAGCGGAAACTTGATTCGCTGTAAGGTTCGGATTTATTGGCGTTCCTGCGGTAGACACCCATCCAATGAATTCCCAATACTGTTCTGGTATTGATGTGAAGTTCACTGGAACATTGTCTTCGTTTTCAATGGTCAAAAAGTTTGTCGTAGCGTTACCGATGTCGAATAGGACCGTTCCTGCAGCAGCCGGATTAACAATTACCGTAAGCGGATGATGCGGTGTAACATCGAACACAGCCACCAACGTATCTTGTTGTGTGAAGTTGAAATTCACATTCGAACTGGAAAGCGAAGGTAGAAGCACGTGGTTATTTATTTCCCAATGGTTGAAGGCGGTCCAAGAATCGATTGGAGAAGCCACGAAATTCATAAATGTGTTTTCAGAAAACACTTGTGTTGAGGGAAGCGGAGTCCACGGAGTTCCATTCATGGTAACTGTTCCTGCACCCGCTGGCTGAACATTTACTGTTAAAGGGAATTCATCGATGATGGTAAAGACTGCCACAAGTGTATCGCTCACCATCAAATGAAGAATGACATCTGGGGTGAGTGTATTCGGATTAAGCGGATGGTTATTGATTTCCCAGTGATCGAATAGTGTTACTCCCGGAATTTCATTCGCGTTGAAGGTATAGTCTATGTCTGCAAGAATTTCATTGCTCCAAGGATAAGCGGCGAGCACTGTTCCATCCATAGTTACTGTTCCTGCTCCAGCTGGCATTACATCTACTTGCAAAATAGCGTGAGGAGTCTCGTCGAAGATTGCAACTACTGTATCGGCAGCGCACGGATTCAAATAAATAGAAGTTGCTGTTGTATTCGGAAGAAGTGTTGCGTTGGTAGATTCCCAATGATTGAAGGTGAACCACGGATTAGCTGTAACGCTTACCGAGGTGGAATCACCCGCATTCACATTGAAGGTGTTCGGATAAGTACCTTGCGCAGTTCCGTTGAAAATAATATTTCCGGCTCCTGCAGGAACTACATCGCTTAAAATTGTTACCGGACCTGAAGCCGGAACTCCGAATACAGCTTGAACAACCACATCTGATTGAACAATTAATGTTGTTATTGGCGAAGTAGGATCGGCAATTATACCTGTTCCGCTTATAATTTCCCAACCTTGGAAGGAACTACAAGGTCCGACGACGGAATCTATTATTGCTTCTAAATCAATTTCTAAATCTCCAAAATAGGTTCCTGAGAAGGGTGTTTCATAAGGACTCAATTGAGTTTCTCCGACTACGATATCTCCTACTCCATCAATTTGAAAAGAAACGTTATAAGGAACAACATCATAGCAATCGGCAATACCACCAATAATTTCTGTGGCGCATCTTGCTTGAATAAAATTGCGCATAGCCTGAACGTTGTTGTTCCAAGTTGTTACATTTCCACCCCAACGCTGCGTATGGCGGGTCATTTCAGGATCAATAACCACAATCATACTGTCTAAGACTTCAATCATTCGATCACAAGAGAAGATGGTATTTGAAAGTTCAGCATACCGCTGAATGTAATCCGCGAAGAAATCTGGATTGTCGAACAAGGCGTTCAAAACAGGAATATGGCCTTGACCACCGACATTTCCTTCACCTTCAATCTGACAAGGATCGGCAGTAGGTTGTGTACTAGGAACTCCTGTGTAATTGATGTAATGCCCGAAAGTTGCATCGTTGTCCCACAGTGCATATCTCCAACGTTTGCCGTCTCCAAGAGGATTCGTTCCTTTCCACCATGAAGTATTCCAGTTGAGCCAATCGGTGCAAACCGTGTAGCCATTCAAGATGAAATAATCGATGAGGCTCATGGTATTGTACTGGGTGAGCACATAGTCGTAATTGGCCTGAGTGGCCATGCTGTTTGTTGTTATGAAGTTCACCAACGTATTCCACTGCGTTTGCGGATTGAAACCAGGTGCAGCGGCATATTCGGTCCAAGTGGCGCCCCACGTTTTTAGGAAGTCAACGTTTCCAGCAGGCTGATCGTAGTAGTGTTTGGTATAATCGGTATCATCAACTTTTTCACGAATCTCGTATACGCCCCAATATTGACCATTGATGTATACAATACAACTTCTTGTTTTTCTCTCATCGAGGTGAAGGTTTCCTAAACGCGATAATTCACAAACATAGGCATCGCGAATGTGTGCCCCATCGCCTGAGAACGGATAATTATCGTTGGCTGCAGCCTTAAAAATTAAACGCTGATAACTCTGTCTTTGACTTGTGTGCAACATCGGGTGCTCCAACTTATCATCATATCCCAAGGCATCGCGAGTAACATAGTCGAATCCTCTTTGACCATAAGCGTTCGAATCATTTCCGTGTTCGTTACTGTCACCTGAAGATTCTACAGTAAATGTTCCGTTTTGAAAAAACTCGAGATGTGTTAATTCATCACCATTCCATCCGCCATCTAGAGTTGTTCCAGAAATAGAAACAACGGGAATGGTGTGGTTATCGTTTCCGAAGAAATAAGTATTGGTTTCCGTGAATGAAGGAAGTATTCCGGCTGTTGGAGAATAAACGATAGCGCGTAAAACCTTAGTTGTGCTAATGTTAATTGGACCCGTGTAAAGTGTGCTTGTATTTGAAGGCTGTGCACCGTTCAGCGTATAATAGATTGTTGCACCTGGCTCCGTCGTTGCAATTGTTACAGTTATTGGAGCAGCGTAATAACCCGCTTGAATGTCCATGGTTGGGCGAATGGCGTATCCGTTTCCTGTTGCTCCTGAATTTGCGGCACCTTGAGAAGGGTTGGTTTGAATTAGAAAATTACCCGAACCATTTGGAACTCTCCCGTAAGATTGATTCATCTGGTTCGGACTTATTGTTGCGAAATCGTAACTCTCAAGAATATTTCCGGCAGGATTTGAAAAAACCAAGTCTTCTCCATTTGATTGTGTTACCTTAAAGTTGGTGTTGGTTTGGCCGAGATAACCAGGATTGTATGCTCCAACTCCACTTACCAAAATAAGTTTATACCCATTTGCAGGAACTGTAACTGTAGCAGGAATTTGATACTTCATTGGATCTAAAGCATCATCACTCAACCAATATCCGCCAATGTTTACAACACTTGCAGAGGGATTGTAAAATTCAACCCAGTCTTCAAATTCTCCGCCCACTGTGTAGTCGGAATAGTTAGCAAAACAAAATTCATTGATGACGACTTGGGAAGAGGCAGAAAAAGAAGCTGTCAAGGCCAAGAAAATGACAGAGAATCTTTTTAGTATGTTTAAAATCATTGGTTTCGGTATGGTTTCCTATGTTAAGACAATAATACGAAACAATAGGTTGCACTAAAAGTCTTTCAGGAAAAAGAAAAGGCTAACCTTGAAGTGTTAGCCTTTTTTATTTGGGTGTTTGAACAATGAAATTATATTTGTGAAAAATTAAACCATGGGACATTCACACGACGATCACGGACACATTCCACACGAAGCTGAGCAGAACGAAATAGGCGGACCAGTAATTTTCGCAGTAACCCTTTTTGCACTTGTTGTTGGGGTAATCTATTTCCTTATTCAGTGGTCTTAAAAAATTAACGTCGAATGGTCATCTCTTTTAAGAGATGGCCAGCTCCGGCGTAGATGTCAATCACCCAAAGCACATACCGTGCATCTGCCATTACATTTCGGCAAATTTCTGAATTGAAGTAGAGATCACTCATCGTGCTTTCCCACGTTCTGTCGAAGTTTATTCCTATCCATTCTCCGTTGCCGTTTAAAGCGGGAGATCCAGAATTTCCGCCTGTAGTGTGATTACTTCCAGTGAAGCAAACAGGCAAGGTTCCATTCACACCGTAGCTTCCGAACTCTTTGTTTTGCAGCAACATTTTCAATCGGTCATTGATTTCGAAATCTGGATTGCCTGTGCTGTTCTTGTCTAGAATTCCTTGTCCTGTGGTGAAAGGGGTATATGCCATTCCATCTACCGGAGCGCTTCCTTCAACTTTTCCATAAGTCAATCTCAGGGTAGAATTCGCATCGCACCATTTTTCTTTTTTTCCACGGAGTTCTTCCAACAAGAAAACATATTGTTCCATTAATAGGTCATGCTTCGTTGTGAATTCTTTTTTCGAAGGAACCAACGTCTTCTTGTAATAGTCGTTTAATGCCAAGGCCTGAACATACAAATATTCAGCACCAAGTCTCTTGGCGTATTTCTTTGAAACGCTGCTCATTGATATTGCAGTATCTTTTGAGAAAGAGCGAATCATTCCTAAAAAGGCCGCGCTATCTGCAATCATTGATCCTTTGAACCAACGATTCGCTGCGGCTTCACGAGACAATTTAACGTCTTCGAAATGTACCGCTCCTTTTGTGAACTGTTCGAACATGGGTGCCATTGCTAAGAATCTTTTCTTGTCGGTTTCCAAATCGTAGTCTTTATAAAACGCTTTTGCCGTTTCCAAAAACTCTTTCATTTTTGCTTCCCAAAGATTTCCTTTTTTAAGCTTGGCTTCATCGTCGGCTATTTCATGGAAGTCTTGATACAATTGAAAAACTTCTGGACCGTTGAAAACGAATTCGGCATAAGCTGCAGACGCAATATTTACTGCGTAATAGTCTTTATATAATTGATTAATGCTCGTTAACAAGTTCGAGTACTCTGCTTCCTTTTTCTCTTTTTGGGCAATTTCCAACCAACTGGCTTCTTCGTCTTTCTTCAATTGAATAGCATTGAATTTATTCAATCCTAATTCTTGACCTTGCCATTTCTTGTAGGCGTTTGCCACGCTGCTTTGCTTCGCAGCATATTTAATGCGAAGCACGTCGCTACTTTTCATGGCTGCATTGATAACTTCCAAATTCTTTTCACGAAAATCGATTCGCATAGGAGCCAATTGCTCGTGGTTGTAAGCTACTCCAGCGGAAGTAAGCAAGTGCTCTGTTCTTCCTGGGAATCCGTATACCATGGTGAAATCGCCTTCCTTCACTCCTTTTAATGAAATCGGAAAATGATGTGCTGGTTTGAATGGCTTGTTGGTAGCTGAGTATTCAGCAGGTTCATTCTTGTCGTTTGCATAAATACGGAAAACTGAAAAGTCTCCGGTATGTCTTGGCCACACCCAATTGTCTGTATCTCCTCCAAACTTTCCAATGCACGATGGCGGCGCGCCTACTAGACGAACGTCTGTATAGGTCTTCGTCAAAACCAAGAAGAATTGTGTGTTGTAATTGAAACCTCGAACAAATCCATCGCATTTGTTTTCATCTTTCGCTTTATTCGAAATGGTGTTAAACAAGTCCCTCATTTTCGTGGGGCGATCTTTTTCATCAACGCCTATCATTCCCTTTAATACTTCATCGGTGACATCACGCATTTCAATAACGAATGTCGCGGTTAGTCCGGGACAAGCCAATTCTTCCTTTCGGTTCATGGCCCAAAAACCATTCTTCAAGTAATCGTGCTCAATCGAAGAGTGATACTGAATGTTATCGAAACCGCAATGGTGATTAGTGAAAAGTAATCCTTCATTCGAAACCATTTCTCCTGTACATCCGCCACCGAATATGACTATTCCATCTTTCAACGAAGTGTTATTGATAGAATAAATTTCCTCCTTCGACAACTTCAATCCGTTGGCCTTCATGTCGTCAAAAGCGGCATTCAAGACCGATGGAATCCACATTCCTTCGAAAGCAAAGGAATAGAAAGATGTCAGAATAAATAGAAAACTAAGTGTGCGTTTTTTCATCATGCAGTTTTTGAATTGCGAATCTACGAAATAGTGAAAATATCTTGCTTCTTGATGAACCAATAATAACAGGCCCATGTGCCCATTGCAAATCCCATAATCATGGGAACTAAAAAACCTAAGAATGGACGATGATCTTTCTCTGGCAGCTCTTGCTGAAGAATATACATGTATAGCGGTACGACTATGATAAGAATACAAATAGACAAGAACAAATAATTAAATCCGTTATTTACTCCCACAGCCACTTTGTAGTATTTCGATTTTTTGAACTCCTCGAAATCCTGACGTGCATATTCTCTAGCTCTGTTTCTTGCAGCGTATTCCTTTTGCTGGTAATACTGCTGGTAGCTGGGAGTTACTCTTCTATTCTTTGCAAGATCGTAGGCCTTGCGCTGTTTTTCATCGCCAAGAAATTCATACGCTTCATGAATTTCTATAAAACGCAAATGCGCATCTGGATGCGCATTTTTGTCGGGATGAAATTGCTTACACCCGTTTCTGTATGCTGTTTTAATTTCTGTGCTCGAAGCGTTTCTTGATACACCCAATATGAAATAGTAATCTTTCACGCTTCAATAAAAATATCTTAGTTTCTTCTTGCGAAAACGCGCAATAAGAACATGAATAAATTCACGAAATCTAAATACAAATTAAGTGCACCCATTAAGGCCAATTTCGAAGCTTCAGCTGTACCGAACTCTACTCCTGCTCCAATGCGCTTGATCTTCTGAACGTCATAAGCTGTAAGTCCTGTGAATACTAAAACACCCACACATGAGATGATGTAATCCATTTGAGAGCTCTTCATGAACATGTTCACCACAGAGGCAATTAGAATTCCAATTACAGCCATCATTAAAATTCCACCGAACTTCGTCAAGTCAGTTTTCGTAGTGTAACCAATAAAAGCCATGGCTCCGAAAAGACCAGCGGTAATGAAAAACACTTTTGTAATTACTCCGAAATCGTATACTAAGAAAATAAAGCTCAAGCTTATTCCCATTACAGCTGCGTATCCTAAGAATACGGCTAACAAGGTGGTGAATGACATTTTATTGAATCCGAAGTTCATGGCAAGAATGAAAGCAAACGGAGCAAACATAACGACCCATCCAAGGGGAGTCATTCCTGATCTTGATATCAAAGAAAAAATTAAATCTGTTGTCCCAAACAAATACGCCAAAGCACCTGAAATAGCTAATGCCAAAGCCATGTATGCGAATACGTTGGATACGAATGATTTCGATACGGCGTCGTCATTTACAAACACGCCATCATTTAAGTTTAAATTGTTGTTCATGGTTTATTTTATTTATTCAGTTGAAGTAAACTTACAAATTCTTTTCTTGTTGTGTCGCTTGTTAAAAACAATCCGCTATAAGCGCTTGTCATGGTTGAGCTATGCTGTTTCGACACTCCGCGCATTTGCATACAAAGATGATGACAATCTAAAACAACTGCCACACCGACAGGATTCAATGCTTTTTGAATGCTATCTCGAATTTCAATTGTCAGACGTTCCTGCACTTGAAGTCTTCTTGAAAAGACATCAACAACACGAGGAATCTTACTGAGCCCAACAATTTTTCCATCTGGAATGTAGGCCACGTGGGCTTTTCCGAAGAACGGCAACATGTGGTGTTCGCACAAGCTATAGATTTCAATGTCTTTCACAATAACCATTTCAGAATACGACTCGTGAAAAATAGCACCGTTCAAAACATCGTCTGCACTCTCCTCATACCCTTTCAGCAAATGCCCGTATGCTTTTGCAACACGCTCTGGCGTTTTCAGCAACCCTTCGCGCTGTGGATTTTCACCTACAGCGGCAAGGATTTGCTCCACTGCCATTTCTATCGTTTTCTGGTTTTCCATTACTTCCCGCCGTAGTATTCTACGTATTGATTTTCTGTTTCTGTTACTTTAATGCAATGCAATTGACAACCTTTCTCGTTCACCAATTCTTCCAATTGTTCCCAGATTGCAATGGCAACATTTTCCGTTGAAGTCTTCATTCCTTTCATGAACTCTACGTCCATGTTCAGGTTCTTGTGATCCAATTTGTTTATGACTTGGGTCTTCACAATAGTGCTCAAATACTTTAAATCCATGCAATATCCGGTTGTTGCATCTGGAACACCTTTCACCGTAATGAATAACTCATAGTTGTGTCCGTGCCAATTCGGATTTGAACATTTTCCGAAGGTCTCGAAATTTTTTGCCTCATCCCACTCGTCGTGCCACAACTTGTGCGCTGCATTAAATCTTTCTCTGCGTGTGGCGTATACTAATTTTTCCATGTTTCAATAATTGTTATAAAAGTAAATCACTTGAGTGCCTTCTTTGTTCGAAGGAATCAATAGATTTTAAGATCTTGTTGTAGATAATTCGTTACATAATCTTTTACGCCTTCTTCCAAAGAATGAAACGGCTTGATGTAACCAATTGAAATTAACTTGTTCATATTCGCTTCGGTAAAGTATTGATACTTGTCGCGAATGTCTTCCGGGGTATCTACAAAAGAGATGTTCGGTTCTTTTCCCATTGAATGAAAAGTAGCGGTTGCCAGATCTAAAAATGTTCTAGCCTTTCCACTTCCCAAATTGTAAATGCCTGAATTTTTTCTGTGGTGCATTAAGAAAATGAGCACTTCAACCAAATCTTTCACATAAACGAAGTCGCGCATTTGTCCGCCGTCTGTGAAATTCGGATTGTGACTGCGGAACAATTTCATTTCACCGGACTTTCCAATCTGATTGAACGTATGCCAGATAACGCTTGCCATGCGGCCTTTGTGGTATTCATTCGGACCGTAAACATTGAAGAATTTCAATCCGGCCCAGAAATATGGAGCCTCTTCTTGTTGAAGCGCCCACACATCGAAATCTTGTTTCGACTGTCCGTAAGGATTCAACGGTTGCAATTGTGGAATGTTCGCATGATCGTCGTTGTATCCGTGCTCGCCGCCACCGTAGGTTGCTGCAGAAGATGCGTATATAAATGGAATGGCATGTTTCGCGCAAGTCTTCCACAACGATTGTGTGTAATGAAGATTTAAGCGATCGAAAATTTCAACATTGAATTCAGTGGTGTCTGTGCGCGCACCAATGTGGAAAACACATTCCACTTGATTCTGATTTTCTTCCAACCAAGTTGGAAATTCATCTCTGTGAACGAGCGCAGTGTATTTCTTTCCTTCCCAATTGCGTTTGCGATCTTCGCGTGAAAAGTCATCGACCAACACCAAATCGAAAAAACGGTCTTCGTTCAATCGCGCTACTAACGCGGAACCTACGAATCCTGCTGCTCCTGTTACAATAATCATGTTGCAAATTTAACTTAAATAATGCGCCAACACGCCTTCCTTCAAGGCGTATTCCGATTGATACATTTTGTTGAAGGACGATTGCTCTAAAACGAATTTCACCAAGTAGGTTGAAAGCGGCATGTACTCGGCACGCATCTGCGGAATACTCGGATGCTTCAAACGTTCTTCCAATGTGCTTCCGACTAACCATTGATGAACGCTTGGATAAGCGCTGAAAGGAATCTCGTTCAATTTCACTTTCGAAGAATCTTGCATAGCATCTTGTGAAACATCTTTCGAAGAATCTTGCATAGCATCTTGTGCAACACCTTTCGCAGAATCTTGCATAGCATCTTTTGCTTTCGCAAACTGGTACATATCAAAAAGCGTATCGAACGAACCCGACGACCCCACTAAAATCTTCACCGGATTTTCCTTCAAAAAAGAAATTAAATCTTGAAGTTCCTTGTTCAAATGAATTCTTAATCGGTTAACGTCATCTTGATTAATTCGTGAAGCAGGATTGAGCATTCCGTGTAAGCGGCTTACACCGAGCAAATAACTTTTTCTCCACAACGGTTTTTGATCACGGACGAAAATAAATTCGGTGCTTCCGCCGCCGATGTCCATGATTAAATAATCTTCTTTCAATGCTCCAGTGGTTTGAACCACTCCTTCGAAAATGAATTCGGCTTCACGATCTCCGGAAATAACTTCCATGTCGAAATTCAAATGCTTCTTCACGCGAGCAACAAAATCCTTTCCGTTCGATGCTTCTCTTACTGCGCTAGTGGCGAAGACACGAACGTCTTTCACACCTAAAGAATCAATAACATTTTTATAGGAGTACAATGCATCTATTCCGCGTGCCATTCTAGCAGGAATTAGCAGATTTTCAGAAAACCCACCTGCACCCAACTTCACAGGAAGCTTGGTTTTGAAAAGTGTCTTCCACTTCCCTTCTACCTTTTCCTTCACCAATAAATTAAAAGTGTTGGTTCCGCAGTCGATGATGGCTACGCGCTGATTGTTGTTTAATTCTTCTGTCGTATCCATTTCCATAAATCTTTGTAACTCACTTTTTTCCCGTACGACAAAATTCCAACACGATAAATTTTTCCACCTAACCAAATGAAGAATAAGAACGCTACCACCAATGCAGCCATGGCGCTTATTAAATGCCAGACGCTAATGTTTCCAATGGCAGTTTTCACCATAATGGTTATGGGTGAAGTGAGCGGAAATATGCTGAAGAAATTTCCAATGGGACTTTCCGGATTGGTAATGAGCATAGCCGAAACAATGTAGGAAAACACCAACGGCAAAGTCACTGGAAGCATGAACTGTTGTGTATCAGAATCGCTGTCTACTGCAGCACCTATAGCAGCGAACAACGAAGCGTATAGCAAGAATCCACCGATGAAGAAGAAGATAAACATTCCTACCATCAAAGGCCAATTGATTAAGAAAATCCAATTGATGGCTTCGTTGTTCATGAGTGATTGTGCCATGGCGGCTTGATTCATGCCGTTTCCAACGACTGCTCCGTTTTCTAAAACAGCAGCACCGTTCACCAGATGAGATTCGAAATAATTCAATCCAATGGTTGCTAAAACAGCAGAAAGTATTACCCACACAAGGAATTGAGTAAGTCCAACCAATCCAATTCCAACCACCTTACCCATCATGAGTTGAAAGGGTTTCACCGAGCTAACCATGACTTCAACAATGCGATTGGTCTTCTCTTCCAAGACACCGCGCATAACTTGCACGCCATACATGAAGATGAACATGTAAATTAATATGGCGAAGACGAATCCAATGACAGCGCGCTCTTGCGTGTGATCTTCTTCACCCAACTTGTTAATGTTTATCTCTGCAAAACTCACATCTATTTTTGCGCGCTTATACTTTTCATAGTCTAGCTTTAACGAATCAATTACACGAAAACGTTCCAATGATTCTTGCACATCGTTCTTCAATTTTCGTTGGATATTGTCGGAAGGAAAATTTTTGAAGTACATGTTACATTTCCCATCGTTAATCGTAATCTCATCGAGCTCGATCATGATGTTATAAAAGCCGTCTTTCAGCCCTTCCGGTTTTTGCGTTTTCTCTGTGAAACCGTATATGACTTGATCGTTATTCCTAAACAGATCTGGAAATCTCGGAACTAAGGTCGAGTCCTGTTCTCCTTGATATTCAGTAATCAAACCATATGGATCACTGATTAACACCGTATAGCTCTGTTGATCGTTCAATGTGATCCAAATCGTTCCAAATAAAAGTCCGGCAAAGAGCAGCGGACCTAAGATGGTCATGATAATGAATGACTTTTTGCGAATGCGTGTTGTGTATTCGCGCTTAATGATTAATCCTATCTTACTCATGCTTGTGCTTCGTTAAATGAAAGAACCGATTGAACAAAAATGTCGTGCATGCTAGGCACCTTTTCTTCAGCGCTTATTATATCTACTGCAGGAATAACCTGAGTCAACAGGTCGTTCAGTTTATATTGAGGTTTAATTCTAACGGTAACGGTGTGAATGTCGTTTTTCAATTCATTGCTCATTAATTCAAAGCGCGCACCCAAAGCAATGGTGAATTCCAACAAGGTTCCTTCAAACTTCAGCGTATATGTTTTCGTTCGGAAACTGTTGCGCACTTCGGCTACACTTCCACTTAAAATAACTTGCGAACGATTGATGAGCGCGATGTTGTCGCACAACGATTCTACACTTCCCATATCGTGCGTTGATAACACAATGGTGGTTCCTTCGTCGCGCAGACGCAGCATTTCGTTGTGTATGAGTTCTGAATTTATGGGATCGAATCCGCTGAACGGTTCATCCAGAATAAGTAACTTCGGCTTGTGCACGACGGTGGTGATGAACTGAATCTTCTGTGCCATACCCTTCGACAAATCTTCCACCTTCTTGTCCCACCAGGCTTGTATTTCAAATTTCTCGAACCACATTTTCAATTCAGTAAGCGCCTCTTTTTCCTTCATGCCCTTCATTTGAGCGAGGTAGACGCATTGCTCTCCCACCTTCATTTTCTTGTATAGTCCGCGTTCTTCCGGAAGGTATCCGATATCTTCTACATGCGAACGCTGAAGCGGATTTCCGTAGAATTTAATTAAACCGTTGTCGGGTTCAATAATCTGATTGAGAATGCGAATGAAGGTGGTTTTTCCCGCACCGTTCGGACCCAATAATCCGAATATTTTCCCTTCCGGAATATCGATACTTACATTCGTAAGTGCCTGGTATTTTCCGTAGGTTTTATTAATGCCTTCGGCTTGAATGGCGTATTTCATAAGTTCCTATTAATATCAATTAGCCCCACGAAAGTAAGACGCTTAATTGTATCTTTGCGCCCTAAGAAATTTAATTTATGAAGATAGCCGTAGTAGGAACTGGTTATGTTGGACTGGTTACTGGAACATGTTTCGCTGAAACTGGAAACAACGTAGTATGCGTAGACATTAACGAAGAGAAAGTTGCGCAAATGAAATCGGGAGTTATTCCCATTTATGAGCCACACCTCGACGTGTTGTTCGAGCGTAACATTCGCGAAGGCCGTCTAACTTTCAGCACCGACTTGGCAAGTTCTATTGCAGACGCGCAAATTATTTTCTTGGCTCTTCCTACCCCTCCGGATGAAGACGGAAGCGCCGACTTAAGTTATGTGTTGGGCGTTGCGAAGCAATTGGGACATTTACTTTCCGATTATAAAATTATTGTAGATAAAAGCACGGTTCCTGTTGGAACAGCTGAATTGGTGAACAACGCCATTGCTGAAAATGCAAAGGTTCAGTTTGATGTGGTAAGTAATCCAGAGTTTTTACGCGAAGGTTTTGCAGTAGATGATTTCATGAAGCCAGACCGTGTGGTTATTGGAACCCGCAGCGAGCGCGCGAAGCAGTTGATGAACGAATTGTACAAGCCTTTTACGCGTCAAGGCAATCCGATTATCTTCATGGACGAGCGCAGTGCCGAGTTAACGAAGTATGCAGCGAATGCTTTCCTTGCAACGAAAATTTCATTCATGAATGAAATTGCGAACTTCTGTGAGAAAGTTGGTGCCGATGTAGACATGGTTCGTTTAGGCATTGGAACCGATGATCGCATTGGAAAGCGATTCTTGTTTCCTGGAATGGGCTACGGAGGAAGCTGCTTCCCGAAGGATGTTCAGGCTTTGGCGAAATCGGGTAACGACAGTGGGTATGAATTCAAGATATTGAAATCGGTAATGAAGGTGAATGAGCGTCAGAAGACGACATTGTTGAAACCTATTCTTGACCACTTCAACAATTCATTAACGCACACGAAGATTGCTATTTGGGGATTGGCGTTTAAGCCAGACACCGATGATATTCGCGAGGCACCGGCCTTGTATATGATTGAGCATTTGTTGGAAGCCGGCGCAACAATTGTGGCTTACGACCCTGAAGCTATGCCGAACGTTCAAAAACAAAAAGGATATGCCATTTCATACGCAACCGATGCCTACGAAGCGTTGGAAGGCGCAGACGCGTTGTTGATCTGCACGGAATGGGGCATGTTCAGAAATCCAGATTTCGATAAAATTGGAAAAGCACTGAAGTCGAAAGTTATTTTCGATGGAAGGAATTTATATGAACTCGACAAAATGCAAGAGTTGGGTTATTTCTACAAGAGCATTGGAAGATCAACTGTTAATCAAGACTAATTATGGAACGCGTACTTATAACCGGAGCTGCCGGATTTCTTGGAAGTCATTTGTGCGATCGTTTCTTGAAGGAAGGGTTCGAAGTGATTGGCATGGACAATCTGATTACAGGTGACTTGAAGAACATTGAGCACTTGTTTCCAAACGAGCACTTCACGTTTTACAACCACGACGTTTCGAATTTCATTCATATTCCTGGAAAGCTTGATTACATTGTGCATTTCGCTTCTCCGGCCTCTCCTATTGACTATTTGAAAATTCCTATTCAAACCTTGAAGGTTGGATCGTTGGGAACGCACAACTGTTTGGGATTGGCGCGTGAAAAGAATGCTCGCATTATAGTGGCATCTACCAGTGAAGTGTACGGAGATCCTTTGGTTCATCCGCAAACGGAAAGTTATTGGGGACATGTAAATCCGGTTGGGCCTCGCGGAGTTTACGATGAAGCGAAGCGTTTTCAGGAAGCCATTACCATGGCTTATCATACTTATCATGGCGTTGAAACGCGCATTGTGCGCATCTTCAACACGTATGGACCGCGTATGCGTCTGAACGACGGACGTGTATTGCCGGCGTTTATTGGTCAGGCTATTCGTGGGGAAGATTTAACGGTATTCGGCGACGGGTCGCAGACGCGTTCGTTTTGTTATGTAGATGATTTGGTGGAAGGAATTTATCGTTTGTTGATGAGCGACTACGCTCAGCCGGTGAATGTTGGGAATCCGGATGAGATTACCATTTTAGATTTCGCGAAAGAGATTATTAAGTTAACGGGAACCGATCAGAAGATCGTTTACAACCCTTTGCCTACTGACGATCCGAAGCAGCGCAGGCCGGACATTACTTTGGCTCAAAGTATTTTGGGTTGGGAGCCGAAGGTTCATCGCAGTGAAGGATTGAAGATTACATATGATTATTTCAAGTCGTTGACAACAGAGGAATTGAATAAAGTAGAACATAAGAACTTCGAGAAATACTCACATTAATGGAAAAGGAATATTTCGCCCATGAATCTTCGTTTATAGATGAAGGATGTGTCATTGGAAAAGGCACTAAGATTTGGCATTTCACGCATGTGATGTCGAATTGTGTGTTGGGTGAAAACTGCAATTTGGGACAGAATGTGGTTGTGAGTCCGGGGGTTAAGTTGGGCAACAATGTGAAGGTTCAGAACAACGTGAGTATCTACACGGGCGTTGAGTGCGAGGACGATGTGTTCTTGGGCCCCTCGTGTGTCTTCACGAATGTGATTAATCCGCGTAGCGCTGTCGCGCGCAAGGATGAATATCGGAAGACGATAGTTCGTAAGGGCGCGAGTATAGGCGCTAATGCAACGATAGTGTGTGGATATGAGATTGGTGAATACGCCTTTATTGGCGCGGGCGCTGTTGTAACTAAAGAGGTTCCGGCGTATGCTTTGGTTGTGGGGAATCCTGCGCGCCAAACGGGCTGGATGAGCAAGTTCGGACATAAGTTGCATTTTCATGCGAACGGTGAAGCTGTTTGTCCGGAAAGCGGGGAAGTTTATGTTTTGGAGAAAGGGATTGTGAGAACGGCTGATGTTACGAAGTAACGAATGTTGCAGAGCAACGAATGTTGCAGAGCAACGAATGTTGCAAAGCAACGAATGTTGCAGAGCAACGAATGTTGCAAAGCAACGAATGTTGCAGAGCAACGAATGTTACTAAGTAACGAATCTCTGCGAGGAATGCTTCGCGAGTGTCTTTAATAAAGGTAAGAGAAGTTAAGAGAGGGGAAGAAAAAGGGAAGATGAAAATATAATTCCACTTAATCAGACAAACACAATCTTGAATTTTACTTTTTCAGTTGAGTCAGAATTTGATCTGCCAGACCATCCATTTTAGAGAACGCAAACCATCGCTTTCCAAGATCTTTTAGGGAAGCGCCAAGATGATAAAGTTCTGTTTCATCGAGTATAATGAAGCGGTCATGGGCGTTTTTTAGAATTTGAATCTCAATGGATTGATATTGCGCATTGTGCTTTTCTAAATCGAGTTTCAATTGTTCAGTTATCCGCTCGGTATAGACTGTGCAGGAAACTTTCTTATTTCTTTTTGAAAGCTGAAGCAGTGTGGTTTCGTCTATGTAGTTGTCGATTAGAATAATTGATCGCTTTGCCTTGGCTATAAGTTCACTGCTGAAGATGTATGCGTCGAATATCTGATCGTTGAAAAAGATACCGGAACTCTGAGTAAACGTCGGCTCAAGTTTTTGCAATATTTTCTTAATAGAACTTTCGTGATCTGTTATTTGATTTTTCATTTGCTCCATTTGCTGAAATAATACGATATATCGAGATGATTGATTCCTGTATTTTACGAAGGATTCAATGATATATATACTGGTTTCTATCGCAGTAGGACTTTTCAAAACAGATGATAACATTGCAACACCGTGTTCAGTGAATACAAATGGCCGGTATTTAAAATGTTCTCCTCTCGCCCTTTTCAATGATTGATTCTTTAAGGTCGCAATTTGCGACCTTAAAGAATCTACTTCATTCTCTTCCATTTGAATCATGAAGTGACTGGGGAATCTTTCAATATTTCTTCTAACTTGTTCAAGAAGTCTTTTCGTTTGTACACCATAAAGAATTGCTAAATCGCTATCTATCATTACCTGCATCCCTCGAATCGTGTAAATACGCGCTTCAATTTCTGATTTAATAAGGTTTTGTTCCATTGAGCAAACCTATTTCGCTAATTTGGAAAAAGTACTAATTTTTATATGCAGTTTATATGCTGTTTATTCAACGGCAGAGCCGATGACACCTATGGTGATGACCTTCTTTGAAGGATGACACTTCGTGATGACCTTTCAGGATTTAAGAAGAAATGAAGTTAAATTACACAGTAGAAATTATGAAATAGGCATTACGAAGTAGGAATAAATCCGAAGGATTTCCAATAACGTAGTTCAAGGTTCCAATTATGAAATAGGAATTTCTAATCCACTTCGTGGACAAATCCCGAAGGGATGTATCCGCTGTGCGGACTGATCCACTTTGTGGATGTATCCCGAAGGGAACTTCGTTCCTACGTCTTTCGACGTATTGCCAATTCCATTTTTTAATACCATATTGAGCCGGAATGAATAATTTGATTCGATAAATCAAAAAATCAATTGGTCCCAATAGTAACATACATATACTTTGCTTCAGGATTAATTCCTATTCTCGCCTACTTCACCATAAAGGTTAAGAAATCTATACCGAGTCATTTCGTGTTCGCTTTCCTGATTCTTTCAGTTTCTATTGACTTCCATAATTTTTATTGCTATTTGAATAAGGAAAACAATCTCGTGCTAGTTAATATCTATGATTACGTTGCCATCTTTCTTGAACTGTTTTTTTTCTTATCCATTGCGAAGTTCAACAAAGCATTTACATTCCTTACTTCTATCGTCCTGCTTTTGTGCTGGACCGCCCATGTCATTTTTAACCTTAACAACGGCTTTCACATTTACTCTACTTCTCTGTCTTACATGATGTCATTGATCGTATGCATCTATTCCGTAATAGTTACTTTAATAATCATTAGGGAAGACACTCTTAATTTCAATAGATCTAAACACCAACTCATTGCCATCTTGGGTTTTTTCCTTTTTGAATCTTTATGTCTTATTCCTGTATCTACCCTGAACTTAGATTTAAACACATCCGACCGAGAGCATCTGGCAGAGCTATACAATCTAATCGTTGTTTTAGGAGGGGTACTAAGAAATATAATCTTCACCTTGTACTTCATTGCGGAGAGAAGAAAACGAAAAAGTTCACAACTCAGTCATATCTGAGGTTTCTTATTTTAACACGAATTAAAAAATGATAACCTTCGCCTACATATCAGTATTTCTAAGGCTAGTGCCTTTGTTTTTACAAATGTTGTCTTTCGCTAAGAAAAATGTAGGTTCATTCTATTTCCTGGCTTTTACTTTTTTTTCCTTTTGTGCAGATGTATTTGCAATATTTTTTATTTACCTGGAAATTCATACTGATGTACTATTTAATTTTTATCAGATTTTTGAAACGGTAGTAGCAACTTTCCTTGCCATTGAAATTGGAAAGTTCAATCCGAGAATTAAGTTCATTCTATACTCGTTTTGTGTCTTTTTTGTTTTATCTGTTGTTTTAAGCTCCTTTGTTTACAATTTTGATTTTCCCCAAGACTTCAATTGGGGAATTTCAAGATTTTATATTCTTATTATTACTTTTTTTTCGGCGTTACATTATGTTAGAAAAATGGACAGCTTCCACAGTATCAATGCGACGCCATTATTCGGATTACTCGGGATATTTATCTATGAAGCACTTAGTATAATACCCCTATTATCTCAACAAATTCAGAGGGCTTCTGAAAAACCGATTGAATCGTTTGTTATATACTTTATATTCTTGGTATCTGGCAATTTGATTCGAGATGCTTTAATTACATACAACGCAATTCTCAATATAAAACACAAGGTTAAATGAACATTGATGAGGTACTCATATTTTCGGGGATAATAATGGTTCTTATGCTAATCTTCATTGTAGCCATATTCTTTTTGTTTACTAAAAAAACAATCGAGAGTGTTCGGCAGCGTCGAGAATTTGATTTTAAAATGCAACAAGCGATCATTTTATCTCAAGAATCTGAAAGAGAAGTATTGGCAAATAATATTCATGATGATTTAGGCCCGCAGTTGAGCTTTCTCTATCGACAATTGCAGAAGGACATTGATAGCAATTCCTCAATTACGTTTTCATCGGCAGAACGCGGTAATATATACAAGAAATTAGATGAGCTTATTTCCGACGTAAGGAAATTCTCATCGGACATTTACCCGACCCAGCTCAAGGAAATGGGACTTATTCAGGCGTTGGAGCAGAATTTATTCGATATGCATTTGCACATCCGCATTAGATTCTTCAATCATTTAGAGACCGATCTGAATTTCGATAATTCAAAACAATTAGCCGTTTACCGAATAACGAACGAGGTCTTGAACAATATTCTTCGTCACGGCAAACCGACTTTCATAGACTGCGAAGTGAATGGTGTCGATGATCATTTGCAAATTGTATTCACCCACGACGGTGTTCCATTTAGTCAACAAGAGTTTTTAGACTTGGCCCAAAGCCAGAACGGAAGAGGCTGTTCTTCCATTCTCAATAGAACCTTGTTGCTCGAAGGCACTGTGGAATTTTACCATATTTTAGATCAGTATGCCTGTGTTAACATTCAAATTCCAATGCCATGAGCGTTCCAATTAAAGTGGCGTTAGTAGATGACCACACGATTACCAGAGAAGGGATTAAGGAATTGTTGAATCAAGATTTCAGCAACCGGTTTCAAGTTGTTGGAGATTTTTCAAACGGAAAAGAATTCTTGAATTTCTTAAAAGACGACTCGTGCGACGTTGTGCTCATGGATATTCAGATGCCGGTAAAGTCTGGGGACAGTACCATTGAGGTTCTGTCTAAGTTCCATCCGGAAGTATCTGTGGTTGTGTTAAGCATGATAACCATGGATTATATGATAGACAAGGTTATGGCTGCTGGAGCAAAAGCCTATCTCCCGAAGGAGGCGGATATTAATGAGATTAAAAATGCATTGATTGCGGTTAGTGAGAAAAAGCTGTATTACAATTATCTTGTCTCCGAGGAGAGCATGCTTGAATTCAAAGACAGAAAAAAAGTCTCTCAGGAATTATCGACTCAAGAGCGCATTGTCATGAATTGTTTAATTGAAGGCCAATCGAATTCAGAAATTGCTGAGCGATTGAACATTAGTATTGGCACCGTGAAGAAGCACAAGGAGCACATTTTGAAAAAAACGAAGTGCAAGCGCACCATGCAGTTGTTCCAGTACGCGCTTCACATGGGGCTGTTGGATGGTCAGAAAGATTTGAATACTTAACAGGTTTATTCCACTTTGTGGACCAATCCCGGAGGGACAAATCCACTTCGTGGACAAATCCCAAAGGGACATATCCTTTCAGGACAAATCCCAAAGGGACAAATCCCGAAGGGACTTATCCGCTATGCGGACTGATCCACGTTGTGGATGTATCCCGAAGGGAACTTCGTTCCTACGTCTTTCGACGTATTTTTCAACCCAACGACTCCTACTCCATTTCACGTTAATGCTCTCAAACACCCTATAACACTAGCGAATAGAATTTAATGGTTCTTAGGAATGATAGACTTGATCAGATCATGAGTGGAACGAAAATAGAATTGAAGTACTTTTATTTATTAAATTTCAAAAAGAAGATTCAGAATGAACCCAGACAAAAACAAAAGGATTATAGTTATCATTATTTCAATCATTGGAGGACTTGCATTTACCGCATTTGCACTTTATGATCAAAGCGGGAAAATTGGTCAGACCGAGGTTATTTCTCTAGTATTGACCGCTATCATAGCAGTTGTTATTTCAATCATGATTATTAAAAAATCTAATAAATGACAACCTATTTACCATACATATTTGGACTGACTTCATTTCTAATCGGACTCTATTTGTTCTTGCTTTCATTTAGACTATACAAGCCAAAACACAAGACTGAAGAGCAAAAAGATCGATATGAAAAAACGTTTAAAAAATTTGGAGGACTTTGGAAGGGCGCCTCCATAATTTTAGTATTAAATGGCTCATACGACCTGTTAACGCGAGACTCTAATAAATATAGATTTGACAACGAGAATAATAATTACGAGTGGACATCTGAAGACAAGGAAATTCTTATAAAAAATTGCATGCGAGACGCTGGTTCTACCGCGACAGATTACCCGGAAATTACAAAAGATTACTGTGAGTGTTCAACGGACAAAATGATGCAGATGATGTCTAAAGAGCAAATTGAAAACATTATGGCAAAACCTCAAACAGAACAGATAAATGAAATTATTCCAATCATCAAAGACTGTGTTGAAGAACTACGACAGGGCATCGACAGTATTGACAGTCAAGCAAAGCAATGACACGCATCAAAATGAAAAAACTACTTCTCGCGATCTTGACTATTCTGTTTGTGCAACAAACATTCGGACAATCTAAAATGATTGTCGGAGAAAAACACACCATTTTCGTGGAGATTCCTCACAACTGGATTCAAGCAGAAAATGAACAACTTCCTTTTTTTATAAAACCAGATAATTCCACTAACAATAAGAATACTGATGTAATGTATGTCAGTCCAAACAGCTATATGTATGTCTACGGAATCGATTACAAGGGAAAACCCGACATGACCGCTTGGATAAAAGCTGAAAATGACTATTTACTTAGTGAGCATCCCGATTTAGTCATTGACACATTAAACCTAACATTGGACAATATCGTTCCAGATGACTATTCAACTGGGAAATATAAAATATTGACATATGAATACATAACAGGAAGGCAAGAAGTTATGCTTGTTGTGGAATGTGAATTCACGATAGTTACTGCTGTCTTATCGACTGAAAAAAGTAATACGCATCATTTTTTACCATCATTCATTGAATTGTACAAATCAATAAAAATAATGGGAAGCACGTTGAATGACGATTGAAGCGATTTTGAATTTCTAGAATGGGCCTATCTGAAACCTCGAACGACAGAGACTAATGAATGAATGCTAGGAAACAAACCGCTTTTTTTTATGAATAAACACAATTGAAATGACTCCTGAAAAACTCATACAACGCATTGGAATACTTCTCATTCTTACTTTTCTAATTGAAGTAATACGAAGTTTTCAAATGATCGAGGTTATTCTTTTAAGCCTGGAGGAAGAATTCAAGCTCAACCTTGTTCTTTCCATTTTTTTAACTCTACTCCTGCCTGTTGCCGGAGTTCTTATGTGGTATAAGAAAAAATTGGGTTGGACATTATCTACTGTTTATCTCCTAATAACTGTCGCAAGTGCTGTGTGGTTTATGGTTATTGAATTTGTAACTCCTGAACCTGAAGAAGGTTTCATTACCCTAATAGCCCCAGTGGATAACACAAGCAGACATCTATTCTCCATTCTATTCAACGGAGCCATACTTTATCTTCTTTTCAAGGAAAGCACGCGTCATTATCTTCAAATAGATCAAAAGAGCATAATGAATACTGGAATCATAAGTACTGTCGTTCTATTAATCTTGATTAGTGGGATATGAAAACTATAATCGCATATTTTCTAAGTATAATTATTTCAACCTGCCTTTTCAGCGGTTGTGCAATTCAAAAGAAATCAGCCGGGAACTTGAGATTGATTGATTACAATGGATATGTCATCACTCATATGAAACGAGATTACTCTAATCCCAATAGCGACATAAGATTATCAGATCAATTTCATGAAGACTATTCCATTCTTTGTAAAGACTTTCAAGATCTAGAAACCTATTTATCCGACCCAGTGAAGCTCATGTCCTTCTCTGCAGATGAGCTATCTACTCAAATTGAAAATCAGCACTATCAAATATTCTCTTCATTGGATATGAAAGATTTCGACTATCGACTTGACACTGTAGTCACAAGTGCGAATGCTGTAGTTAACACGCTTAATTTTTCTAATACGTTAAGTAGTCAAATTGACAAAAAGATAGATGAAATCTATTACATAAAGAAGGTAAGTTTTAAGGGTATTCGAGGCGACAAAATTATAGAGTCTGGTTTGTTCGCCAACTCACGATCACATGACTTGAAGAAGATTATTATATATGATCCGAAGTCATTCAAAATTTTTTCGGACTACTATTTATTGAAAGTCAATTAATAAATGAAAACAATCCAACGCCTAATATTTTCCGCATTGATCATAGGGTTTGTTTCTTGTGGACAGCCAAGCGAGAATATAGAAAACACGAGTGAATCCATTGATATTTTTCATACCCCCTTTAATCTCGAAGAAAGTATACGTCTCAGAAAAAGAAGGGCGATTGAAGAGCAGGATAGCGCGTACAAGATGCAACTTGATAAAGTATTAGAAGATGCACTTGTAATTGCTAACCAAAATTTCAATAAAGACAGGTTTATTTCGGAATACAAAGCTGCGATTGACAGTATTCCCATAAGTGTAGAAATAAACTTAGATTTTCACTTTTCAAAAATTCATCCTCATCTCTTTATCACGAGATACGAGCCGACTGCTGTTTATTTTGACATCTATAAAAAAGGTGAGAACAAATTTGAAAAAGTTATTGCACACGAACAATGGTTATTGACGTATGTGAGCGACACCATCCGAGACATTAACGGTGACGGGCTGAATGATTTCGTTGTAAACTGGTATGGCTCGATCGGTTGTTGTTTAAAGGCTTTTAGCAATGTTTATCTTCTGCGGGAAGATAAAAAAGCATTTTCACCAAATTTTGAATTTATCAATCCTACATTTTCACCTAAAGAAAAAATTATCAGAGGAGTTTGTTATGGACACCCCACTGAAACAGAAATGTATAAATACAAATGGAATGGAGAAAAAGTGGATACCATTGAATACGTTTCATATGAACGCAATGAGAACGGACTAACAGGAAAGATTCTAATTGCAACCGGAGAAGGTTGGGAACGCAATTACAAAATATTAAAAAGAGTAAATTCTATTCCTGCAGAATATAGAAGAATCGAAGGTTATGATTGGTTTACAGGTAACTTTAAATAAGATTTTCAGCCCGCGTGAGGGATAGCAGTGGAAAGCCCGGAGCGGGGAATGTCCGAAGGACGAGGGCAACAAGCGTTGCGAGGGCGAATTGCTTCGCGAGGGCAACTAGCGTTGCGAAGGTCCGATGGACGAGGGTCTGTGACTTTCAAACAAGGCAGTTCAAACAACATAGTTCAAACAACATCGTTCTAAAAATGAATTCTAAGAAAACATGACCTTCACTAACAACAATCTTCGTCGATTTCTGATTGTAATAGCAGCAGCATGTGTGTTTCAATCTTGCAATTTGATTCGATTGATAAACACCACTGAATCGCGAGATGAGTCAAAGGAAGAGATCAATGAATTTCTAGAGAAACACCGATACAACTATGACTACAGTGTTTGCAGTGTAGATTCTACCTACGCTTCATTCTCCAATGAAAAGAATAATATCTACATAACCACCTCTGACTTCATTACCGCCATTCAGCTTCGTGTGTATGAACCTTCGGGGAATTTGTATTCTGCCTACTCGCAATGTGGTGGCGACTTTAAGAAGAATAGAAACATAACTGCCGTTCCTCCCCCGCTGAATCAAAATCCGAATATAAATACCGCCCTGAAACTTTCCGACGAACTGGATTTACTCGAGCTTTCAGACATACAGCGACAAGAAATAATTGAGAAATCAAAATCTCACCCCTACACCTTCGTTGTTCATTGGGCCATCTGGACAAACTACTTTTCAGAAAACGTCCTTCAAGACATTTCAAGATTGAAAAGAAAATATCCGAAAGATGTCCTGGTGATTTTGGTTAATGTTGGAAACTCGCGAGTTGGCATAAATGGGAAGAGAAGTTGAGAGAGACAATAATGTACTTCGTACGAATGCCTGCGGCGAATGCTTCGCGAATGTCTTCGACTGGTTATACAACAACGTAGTTCCAATTACACTGTAGGAATAAAACCTGTGGTTTTCCAATTACGAAGTATGCATAACGCAGTTCTAATTACGCAGTAGGAATAAAATCTTCGATTTTCCAATTAAGCAGTTCCACCGAATAAACAGCATATAAACTGCATATAAAAATTAGCTCAATTTCGAAAGCTCCGAAATAGGTTTGCAGGTATGGAACAAAAACTAATTAAATCGGAAATTGAATCGCGAATCTTTAACATTCGAGGTGAGCAAGTAATGCTAGATTTCGACTTAGCTGACTTGTATGAAATACCTACCAAAAGTTTCAATCAATCGGTACAAAGAAACTCAAAACGATTTCCTAATGACTTCATTTTCAGATTGAATGCACACGAATTTGATGAACTGGTCACAAATTGTGACCGGTTCAATAATCAAAAGCATCGTAGCACCTTTCCGCTTGCATTTACTGAGCTCGGAATTTCCATGCTCTCTTCAATACTCAAAAGTCAGACTGCAATAGACTTGAACATTCTGATTATTCGAGTCTTTGTTGCTTTGAGAAAAGATTATTACTTTAACAAGACTTTGTTGCAGAGGGTTTCAAATGTAGAATCCATCCTTTTCGAGCATCAAAAAAAGTTCAATGCACTAGAAACCAACACAAATTATCTTCAACCTGCCACCGGCATCTTCTTCAACGACCAGGTATTTGATGCCTATGTATTTAGTAGCGAATTAATATGCAAAGCCAAGAAATCTCTAATACTAATAGACAACTACATTGATGAAACTACCTTACTTCAGCTTTCGAAAAGAAATGAAAAATGCAGATGCACAATCTACACTGAACGAATGAGTGATACGCTGAGGTTAGATTTAAAAAAGTACAATTCGCAATATCAACCCATTGAAATTCGAATTCTGAAAAACGCTCATGACCGATTCTTGATTCTTGATGAAAAAGAATTGTATCATATTGGAGCTTCCTTGAAAGATTTGGGGAAGCGATGGTTTGCCTTTTCGAGAATGGATGGATTTCTAAATGAGGTCCTCGATCAAATAGGCTCTTAGTGCTAGACTTCTAAAAGCGAATGCAACGCGAGGGCAACTAGCGTTGCGAGGGCAAATGGCTTTGCGAGGGCGATTTCATCGCGAAGGTCCTTTGGACGAGGGTCTGCGACATTCTAACAACTTAGTTCCAATTATGAAATAGGAATTACGAATCCCGATAGCTATCGGGAGGAATAAAACCTCTGGTTTTCCAATTACGCAGTTCCCATTACGTAGTAGGAATAAAACCTTCGGTTTTCCAATAACGAAGTTAATACGTCCTTTGTCGTATTGACACGAAGCGTTTTTCATCCGAGGTTTACAGCCTAAATATCTTCAATATCTAAATAAATGAGACTGAAATTTAACCTACTTGCTGCGCTATTTATTGCTATTTCCATTTTGTTTCAAAGTTGCGTAGCTACAATAGTATCAACTCCCAAACAAAAAGTAAGCGTTATCACAAATCCATCTGATGCTACTGTTTACTTAGATGATAAAAAACAAGAAAACACTCCGACAAAAATTAGAGTAAAGAGAACCACCGGAGGTGAAATTAAAATAGAAAAAGAGGGATATAAGACACACAATGAAATCCTATACCAAGCGAAACACAACCCTCTGTCAACTATAAGCCTGTTGTTTTTAGCTTTTCCTTATATCGTAGATGCCGAAACAGGTGCTGCCTTCAGGCTTAATAAGAAGGAATTGAATGTAAACTTGATCAAAATTCCGAATAAAATTGAGAATTCCCAAGTGATATTTTGTGACGAAATAAATTTCAAAATAAAAGCCGGTGACAAACTTGGCAATCTATACATTAAAGACAAAAGAGATGAGATACTCTATTTTGGCGAATCCTTGGATGTAGATGCTGTGAATTTGAAACAAAATGCCAATGATATATTAAAAGATTTAGGATTCAACATTGCTGAAACGAATGGTCAGTTATTTTCTCCATCTGCACAAGCTAGATATTTTATCAAAGCAGAAGTTTTAAAAACAAGATATGACGTAATCGCCTCAAGTCAATATGGGTCAACAAAGTTTGTGACTGAATGTGAAATGAACGTGAAATGGCAATTGGTTGATCGCAATGACGATGTGAAATTTGAAGTAACTACAACTGGACTATCTCTAAAACAAGAAAAAGGAGGAACAGCGGTATTTTACGATGCCTTTGAAAATTCATTTTATGAGTTTTTGTATAATGATGATATTTATACAATCGTTGAACAAACAGGGGATCTAATTAATGAAACTGAAAATTTCTCAATGATAAAAATCGCCAAACCGAAAATCAAGGTTGAAAGCGATAAAATAATAAATAATGCTACTAACTCAATTGTAACCATTGAAAATAATAAATCGCATGGAAGCGGCTGTATCATCTCTGAAGATGGTTATATCGTTACTAATTATCATGTGGTTGGCGGATCAGACAAGGTTAGTGTGAAATTTAAGAGTGGCGTTTCTTTGGAAGGTACAGTGGTCAGAGTTAATGAAGAATACGATTTAGCACTTATTAAAGTCGCTGGATCTGGTTATACTCCACTTCCTATTTCGGAAGACAGGGAAGTAAATACGGGTTCTGATATTTACGCTATCGGAACACCAGCTGATAAAACCCTAGGTCAAACAGTTACAAAAGGAATCATCAGTGGAACCAGAAAAATAGCAGATAAAGAATTCATTCAAACCGATGTAAGCATTAATCCAGGCAGCAGTGGCGGAGGATTAATCAATAAGCAAGGTTATTTGGTTGGAATCGTTAATGCCAAATTAGTTGGAGCGAGTGTTGAAGGAATTGGATTTGCAATTCCTAGTTATATCATATTCGACCAACTGAAGATTCAGTATTAATGACACAATGTTTCAGACATTGTGATGACACCTTCGGTGATGACCTTCTTCGAAGGATGACGCTTCGCGATGACACCATCGGTGATGAGTGTTCAACAAAGTTCCAATTACCTGGTAGGAATAAAACCTAGGGGTTTCAAATTACATCGTAGGAATAAAATCTTCGATTTTCCAATAACTAAGTTAATACGTCCTTTGTCGTATTGACAAGAAGTGTTTTTCATCGGAGATTTATTCCCTAATCATCGTTAATGTACAAACAAATGAAACTAAAAATCAATCTCATTGCCACGCTTTTTATAGCTATTTCTATTTTGTTCCAAAGTTGTGTAGCCACAATAGTATCAACCCCGAAACAAAAAGTAAATGTTATTACAAATCCATCAGATGCTGCAGTTTATTTAGATGATAAGGTAAGCTTCCCGAAAAACTGAAACATCTTAAATTAGAGTCCGTAAAACTCAACCATCATGAAAAACTCAAAATTTACGGAGTCTCAAATCGTATCGATTTTAAAACTTCAGGACAGCGGAAT
>CANIBZ010000023.1 GCA_947466425.1 Flavobacteriales bacterium | reverse complement strand
TTAGGAGCAGCAGCTTTTTTAGCAACGGCTTTCTTAGGAGCAGCAGCTTTTTTAGCAACGGCTTTCTTAGGAGCAGCAGCTTTTTTAGCAACGGCTTTCTTAGGAGCAGCAGCTTTTTTAGCAGCAGCTTTCTTAGGAGCAGCAGCTTTTTTTGGAGCAGCAGCTTTCTTAGGAGCAGCAGCTTTTTTAGCAGCAGCTTTCTTAGGAGCGGCAGCTTTTTTAGCGGCCTTTGGCGCGCTAGCTTTGGTTTTGGTTTTCATAAAATAAACGGTTGATTATTTTCTTTTCAAAGTGTTCACTCATCGTTATAAGTGAACTTAAAAATACACAGGATACAATTTCACTTTTCCGTCACTTCTTATCCCGATTGTTGGGCTTGGAATTTTTATGAAGTTGATTACACTTGCAATTTTCTTCATCCATTTTCTTCGCCATTCAATTCTATTCAAATCTGCATCAAAAGAAAAAAAGAATTCACGTGTCGCGTGAAAATTATTAACACTATTAATGTTATTATCTGCGTATAAATTTTCATCAATACTGTAACCAAATGAAATGCATAACCACCTCGTGAATCGCTTGGTATTCGAGCGGTTCAGAGATAGTGGTGCAGAGAGCCAATACGTTTGTCCGTTGTAGTCTTTCAAAAGACGTTGTTGAAAATTACGACCAAATGTTTCCGGACGCATGTTTGCAAACGCACTTTTTTGATAAGAAAATTTTAACGAGATGAATTGTTGCTGAAGAAAATATTCTTGCGAAGCGAATAAAAAATAACCGAATGTATTCGCAAGCATATCACTTTTTGAAAACCCCCATTGCGCAGATTTCCCATCTAAAATTTCAATGCTTGTGAGATAAATTAAACCACTAGCTCCTCCAAGAAAAATATTTCTATTGCGGTTTGAATCACTTGTTTGAAGCGTGTTGTAGAAGTTTCTTCCAACTTGATAAGATGTGAACGCATGCCCGCATTTATCCATCTGCATCCATTCTTTTGAATCGTTAAAGAAATGAAATTTGCTTTGAGGAAAATCTTTATACCACAGGGCATTCAATCCGATGAACGATGTTGCACCAGCGCCAATAGCAAGCGAAGAGAAAATAGAGTTGCGTTTTTTCTGTTGCGGAAAATTTAATGCGAGCGTATCTTTTTCTAAAGCAGAAATATTGAAGCTTAAAAAAAATAGAATGCAGAAAACAACTCTTTCTCTCATCGCTTAATATCCAACGAGTCTAGATAAGATCGATATACTTTCGCGTACATTAAATGTTCGCTGTATGTTTTAGCGAAGTTGTGTTTGCCTGTTTTTCCGGGTTGTGCGCACATGAAAATGTATTCATGTGCAACTGGATTTAGAACAGCATCTATATATCTTTTTTCTACAATATGTATTGTAGCTGGAGGTAGTCCTTTATAGATATAAGTATTGTAAGGAGAATCGAATTTCAAATCTTCGTTTCGAACCCGCTGTCTTTTTTCTTTTGTGTTAATTGCAAATAAAACAGTGGGGTCAGATTGCAATAGCATTCCTTGTCTTATTCTATTGAGGTAAAGTCCTGCTACCGAAGGTGCCTCATCTTTATCAGATGTTTCTCCGCGCACAATGGATGCTAAAACATATACTTCATGTTCAGAAAGTCCAACTCGAGATGCAAGTGTATCTTTCTCATTGTTCCAGAAGTCAGAGTAAATCTTATTCATTCGAGAGAAAAAATTCGCTGGGGAGCTGGTCCAATACATTTCGTAAGTATCACCGATTAATCTTTCTAAAATACGTTGCTGTCTTATTTCCTTCGGCAAGTCTTTTGTGTTTGGGGCAAGCAAATCAATATTTCCATTTACATACTCCATAAACATGGAACTGTCTTGCTCGAAGTTTTTTCCGAATCTCTGAGCGAGTTTGTAAATCGTTTTAATGTTATCAATGCGAATAGAAATTGGGTCTTGGAATCCGCCCAGAAGCTTGTTGAATATTGATCGGGCCGATAAATCTCCATCAAGAGTGTACTTTCCTGGAGGGAATTTTTCTGGTGACTTAAAGAAGGAAGTTATCTTCCACTTGTAATATAAAACGTCAGGTGATTTCGAGTTTTTAGATAGTGAATCTAGAATTATCTTTTCAATTTCTGCCCCGTTGTTATTTGTGGGCACGTAAATCGAGAATTTTTTTCCTCCCGAATTTAGAGGCGAGGAAACGAGGGCAAACGTAAATATAAAAAAACCGACAATCACAGTTCCTGCAATAAGAGCAATGCTTGCTTTTTTGTTTCTTTTAAAGTAATTTATCATATCTGTTTACGATTCTGTTTAGACACATTTGTTCCCTGCGAAATTCAAATCCTGATTTTTCAAAAAGATAAGTGCTCGGTGCGTTGTCTTTATCTATAAGTGCAAAAACTTTTGCAATTTGTTTGTCAAATGTAAGTTTTTTAATCAAAAGACTTATCGCCTCTTTTCCGAATCCTTTGTTGTGATCATTTTTATTGGGAATGAGTATTCCTATGCCAATGGACTTTTCGTTTTCATTGAAATCGAATACGTCTAGGATGCCAATGGCCATTTTTTTTTCTTGTTCCCAAATAACCCATCGCTGTTGTTTGTGTAAGGGGTATCTTCTAGCTGGAAAAAAACAATCGGTTATTTCATCGAGGGTATAAGGTCCTGGGTGCTCATTAATGTGCCAGTACTCCTCTAAATTTTCAACCCAATGTATATAGGGAAGGTCTTCTCGTGTTATTTCTGAAATATAAATTTTCCCCATATATGTTTATTCTCATCAAAAATAAGATAAATGGCATTGAGATAATGAAAGACCTTCGTTTCTTTGTTACTATGATTAACAAGCGAACTTTATTTTTACTTTCTTTTATTGCAGCTGTTTTAAGTAGTTGTAGTATTAACAAGAATATAATGTTTCAAACAGATACAGAGTATGAGTTCAAAAAGCCAGATCTCGATTCTACCAACAAAGAGTATAAGTTGGCACCTTTCGATTATATAACGATTAACCTATTTACAGGTAACGGTGCAATGATCTTGGAGTATACGACGAGTGGTATAGATCGTCTTCCAAACTACGGAGGTTTTGATTTGTACTATATCTTGAATGAAGAGGGAATAGTTAATTTGCCCGTGATTGGTCCAACCAAACTTTCTGGATTATCAATTCCAGAAGCCCAGAAGTATTTGGAATCGAAGTTTGTGAATTACAATTACCCATTTTGTCTGGTTCGCGTGCTAAATAGAAGAGTCTTGGTTTTTACGGGTGATGGAAGTTTGGGGTCTGTTGTTCCATTAGCCAACCAGAATATTTCAGTTCTCGAGGCCATAGCTTTAGGCGGGGGAATTCGTGAAAGAGGAAACGCTTCGAAGGTTAAAATAATTCGAAAGAAAAACGGCGTGGATGAAGTTTATCGATTAAACCTTTCCACCATAGATGGAATTGAAAGCGCCAAAATGGTTGTTCAAGCAGGGGATATTATCTATGTTGAGCCTGTTCCGCAGTTAACCAATGAATTTGTAAAAGATATTGCGCCATTGGTCAGCTTAATTTCATCTTCATTGATTCTTCTCTTCATTGTTACCAATTAAGCATGCACATAGATAAAACGGATTTTCGCGATTTACTGATTATACACTTTCCGGTCTTCGGCGACGAGCGCGGGCGTTTTCAAGAAACTTTTAAAGAAGCGCAATTCAGAATTGAAACAGGCTTTAATATTACATTCGTTCAAGACAATGAAAGTCTTTCGTCAAAGGGTGTATTACGCGGACTACATGCTCAAAGACCCAAGAAGTCTCAAGCCAAATTGTTGCGCGTAGTGACAGGAAGTGTTTTAGATGTGGTCGTAGATTTACGCAGAACGGAACCAACATTCGGTAAAAGTTTTCAAGTTGAATTGAAGGCAGGTGATGGTAAATCGTTGTTCATTCCTGAAGGATTTGCTCATGGATTTTACACATTGGAGGACCAAACAATTGTTCAATACAAGTGCACGAATTACTACGATAAAGATTTGGAAATTTGTCTCAATGCATTCGATCTTTCAGCAAATATTCTATGGCCTGAAGGAGAAAAAATTCTTTCTAAAAAAGATAAAGAAGGCCAATCTTTGGAAGAATTAGGCAATATCTTTTTCTAATTGTTTTCTCGAATGTGAAATGCAACACTGGCCATTCGCTGTGTTTCATTTCCTTCAATAACTTCTTTTAATATGCTTGTTGAAGCGGCTTCACGCTCGAACACTTCTCTCATATTTCGTAAGCGCCCGTATGGCACACCACTAGCTTGCGCACTTTTTTCAAATGCCTCGCATAATATTTTCTGAAATTCATGTTGAAGAATTTCTTGAAGTGCTGTTCTATTTTTTACGCGTTCCGTATTGGAAGAAAATCGAATGTCACGACTCACTTCTTCATTGCTGAAAAGCCCACATAATTTCCGGAATTGATCATCGCTCCCAACGGCAAGCACAATTAACTTTTCATCTTTCGTTTGAAAGAGTTCTCCATAAGGCGCAATATTCGGATGCAGTGATCCGATTCGCTGAGGAATATTTCCAGTCATGAGAAAGTAACTCGCTTGATTTACCAAAGATGCAAGCGCTGCTTTTTCAAGAGAAACTTCAACACAAGCGCCTTTTCCTGTTCTTGATTTTTGAATAAGCGCGCAAAGAATACCTTCCTTTAACTGATGAGCAGCAAGGACATCAATGAGAGCAACGGGCATCTTATTTGGTGGCCCGTCAGAATTTCCGTTCATAAACATGAATCCGGTTTCTGCCTGAAGAACTACATCGTAAGCGAGGCGGTCTTTTTCAAATTCGAATCCTCGGATGACACCTTGTATGAGATGTGGGAATTTTTGTGAAAGAAAGTCGGCGTTCAACTGAAATTTTTTCGAGTCGCTGCCTTTGAAATTCGAAAGTATGATATCGGCGGTTTCCAATTCAACATGAATTCGAGCGATGTCGACTTCATTCGATAAATCAACGAAATGAATTTCTTTTTTATAATTAACGGAAGAATAGTAAGAGCTTATTTTTTCTTTCGACTCAGCGGGCGTGTGCCACGTGCGAGTGACATCGCCATTTGTTTTGGCGTTTTCGAATTTCAACACATGCGCTCCCAGTTCAGCGAAGAACGTACCCACTTGCGGTCCGGCTAAAACCGAAGAACAGTCTACAACTTTAAGTCCTTTAAACAATTCCATGAAGTAAAGGTAAAGACTTTACTTTTTCAGAAGGGCTTCCTTGTATTTTTCTAAACATCTGTTTCGTGCAAACGTATGTTCAACAATGGGTAAAGCGTATTCACTTGTGTTGAATTCAGGAACCCATTTTTTAATGTACTCATTCTGCTTGTCGAACTTTTCCATCTGTGAAGTAGGATTGAAAATTCTAAAATAGGGCGCTGCGTCGCAACCGCTTCCTGCCGCCCACTGCCAGCCACCAACGTTGCTTGCTAAATCGAAATCTAAAAGTTTTTCAGCGAAATATCTTTCTCCCCAACGCCAATCGATAAGCAAGTGCTTCGTTAAGAAACTCGCGACAACCATGCGAACTCTGTTGTGCATGAATCCAGTTTCATTGAGTTCTCGCATGCCCGCATCTACAAGCGGGTAGCCCGTTTTTCCTTCACACCACAACTTGAATTCTTCCTCGTTGTTATTCCATTCAATAAAGTCATACGCTGGCTTAAACGCGTGATCAACAGTATCTGGAAAGTGATAGATTATCATTTGATAGAACTCTCTCCAGATTAATTCATTCAACCATTTTTCATTGGATTTTAAGCCGTAGAGAACTAACGCACGTGTGCTTACTGTGCCGAATCTTAAATGCAAACTCATGCGTGTTATTCCTTCTATAGCGGGGAAATCGCGATGAAGATGATAGTTCTGAATGGCTTGAACATTCAGTTGAATAGGGGGGAAGTTGATTGCTGTTTTTTCGAAACCGATTTGTTCAATGGAAGGAAAATCGGAGGTTTTAGTTTGAAGGAAATTCGATTGAAGTTCTTCCGATGGATAGCAAACAATAGGATGCGAAACTAAACGTGTTTTCCATTTCTTGCTATAAGGAGTATACACGGTGTATGGAAGTCCGTCGTCTTTGGTTACTTCACTGGCTTCGAAAATGACGTGATCTTTCTTCCCAATAAATGGTATTCCCTTTTCCTTCAAAGAATCGTAGATACCCTTGTCTCTTCTGCGAGCATTGGGCTCGTAATCACGATTAGCAAATAGATTCTGAACATCGAATTCATTCGTTAATTGCTCAAAGGCTTCTTCGGGAGTGCAATGAAACACGCGAAGCGCACTTCCAACAAAAATCAATTGCTCTTGCAATGAACCAAGTGTAGCATGAATGAACTGAACACGCGCATCTTTCTTAGGAAGATGCGTCAAAATGTTTGGATCAAAAATGAATATGGCAAGCACGGGGAATTCTGCGGATAGCGCCGTGAACAAGGCGTGATTGTCGTTCAGTCGAAGATCTCTTCGAAACCAATGAATGTTTATTTTAGTTTTTTCCATAGACATTGGATAGGGCGTCGTGAATATTTTTAAATCGGAATTCGAAGGCTGTAGACTTTATTTTTAAATTTGAAAGTCTTTGGCTCACAAGAACAAGTTGAGACATTTCTCCGAACAATACTTTCAACACGAAGGCGGGTACTTTTGGAAGGAAAAAAGGTTTTCTTAATACCATTGCCAAGGTTTTGGAAAATTTGTAATTGGTGACAGGGATATCAGATGTGGCATTGTACACACCTGACGCCACATTATTTTCAAGGCAATGAATAAACAAGCTAACCAAATCTTTTTCATGCACCCAACTCATGTATTGATTTCCATTGCCAACAGCAGATCCGATTCCAGCTTTGAAAATAGGAGTGAGTTTTTTCAGAGCGCCGTCATTCGCGCTTAATACAACGCCAATGCGTAAATGTATATTTTTTATGGAAGGGAGAAGGGAAGTGCTTGCTTCTTCCCATTGTTGGGTTAAATCGGAAAGGAAGCCAGTTCCTTTGAGTGCGTTTTCATCTTGAATTTCTTCAGAGTTTGGGTAAAATCCAGATGCGCTTGCTCCAACTAAAACATTTGGAAGAGTATCCATCTCATTCAAGATTTCACAAAGAAATTCGGTCGATGAAATTCGACTCGAAACCATAAGTGCTTTGTTTGCAGTACTCCATTTATTGGCCACGCTGTAACCAGCTAAATGAATGACGCCTTGTATGCTATTCAGTAAAGATTTGTTCAGCTCTTTAGTTGTCGGATTCCAATAGACATGCTGAAACATTTCTGAAACGCGGCCTTCCTGTTTGCACTGTGTGGTTAGGTTTGTGACAGCATGGCCTTTTTCCAACAACGCTTGAATAATTTGCTTTCCAATAAAACCGGTTCCTCCTGTGACTAGTACATTCATAACCTTAAAACACCTGGAAGGCTATTTAGTTCTCTTGTATTTTTTGAAGTTCAGCGAGTTCGAAATAAAGTCCTTTTTGATCGAGCAATTCTTCGTGGGTTCCGCTTTCTGCAAGCTGGCCTTGTTGCAAGACGAAAATTTTATCGGCGTGATGAACACTGCTGATGCGATGCGATACAATGATATTCGTTTTTCCTTCTCGGATTTGTTTCAATCCGCGCATAATCTTTTCATCGGTCTGGGTGTCAACAGCTGAGAGGCAATCATCGAGAAGTAAAATTTCAGGATTAGAAATAATGGCGCGAGCTATTGAGAGTCGTTGCTTTTGTCCACCACTTAAGTTTATTCCTCGTTCACCCAAAAGTGTTTCATATTTTTCTTCAAATCCAAGAATATTTTCATGCAAGTCTGCAATTTGAGATGCATGCGTAATTTCTTCCAATGTAGCATTTTCGTTTCCGAATCGAATGTTATTCTCTATGGTGTCAGAGAAAAGAAATACATCTTGCGGTACAATGCCCATAAGGCTTCTGTAGGCATTGGTTTCAAGGTTTCCTAATTCAATATCATTCACTGTTATTGATCCTGATGTTGGCATATAAGCCTTCATGAGCAACTGAACAATAGAAGATTTTCCAGAGCCCGTGTGTCCAATAAATGCAACGGTTTTCCCTTTTTCTATTTCTAGGTTCAGATCGGAAAGTGCTTCAATATTCGTTTCTGGATATGTGAAAGAGACATTTTTAAATTGAAGCGTTTCGAATGTTTCAACGGTTTCGTTACCGCTTGGAATGGCTGACGTCTGATTTAAAAAAGCAAGAATACGTGTCATACTTGCTTCACCTTTCAACACCAAACTGGTTACCCAACCCACACTGGCAAAAGGCCAAGTTAAAAGGTTAACGTAAAAAATAAATTGTACAATGACGCCGTAAGTAATAGCTCCGGCAGCAACCTCACGAGCACCAACGTATAACGTGAGCAGTGTTGAAAGTCCAACGAGCATTCCAATAACAGGCGTAAACAAAGCATCTGTTTTAACCAAATGCATCTGTAGTTTTTTATAGGACTGACTTTGCTTAAAGAAATGCGTAATGAAGTGATTTTCTAGGCCGAATCCTTTTAGCACTCGTATGCCGCTCATACTTTCCTGAACGGTGGTTGAAAGTTCACTTTGCTGACGTTGAACGCGCTCTGTCTTTTTATTAATTCTTCTGCTAACAAGAAAAATTCCTATCATCATGAAAGGTAAAGGAAGCAAGGTGTATAAGGTAAGCTTGGGAGAAATTTTATACATAATGCCAATGCACATGGCAAAGAGAACAATGAGGTTGAGCGTGTACATGACAGCCGGGCCGAGGTACATGCGAACACGTCCAACATCTTCGCTGATTCGGTTCATAAGATCGCCGGTTCGATTGACTTTGTAAAAAGAAACGTCTAATTTTTGGTAATGCGCATAAATAGAATTTTTTATGTCGAATTCCATCCATCGAGACATGACGATAAGCGTTTGTCTTTGGAAGAAAAGAAAAATTCCTTTGAATAAATAAAAGAATAAATACAGCCCCGCTATAAGTAAAGCAATGTAGATGACCCAGTCTGTAAATGCACTGTTGTTTCTAACTTCTGGAATGTCGTTCGATAGACCGAACCAACTTCTAAACAAGGCAAGTGTTTCTGGGTAGTGAATGGTTTGAACTTTTCCTTGTGCTGCGCTTAGGGCTTCTGCCAGAAAGTCAACACCTTCTCCCACAACAATGGGTGCGTATACATTGAAGGCAGTCGAAAGCACAATGAACAAGGTACCGAGGAGCAATCTTCCGCGGTATTTCCAAAAAAGGTAATTGAGTTTGAGTAGTGATTTCAAAATTAGAATTCAAAGTTCCAAGTAATACTTGGTAATATTGGGAATAGGCTGACTTGTTTGGCTGTTATTTGGAAGCCGCCATTGTTGGTGTCATTCGTTGCGAAGTAGATGAAATAAGGATTCATTCTGTTGTATAGGTTATACACTGAGAAGTTCCAGCTGCTTTTGAATTTGCGCGGCTCCTCTACCAATTGATTCAATTCAGCATCGAATCGAGTGCGCGTTAGCTTTCCTTTTACATTCAATGAAAAGTCAGCGCGGTGATAAGGGGCCATGCGGAAACTATTTCTGTCGCCGTACACTTGAACCAAATTGCCCTCAAAGAAATATCGAGATACAGGAAGCGTAATGGCATTACCCGTGGCGTAGACAAATACAAATCCTAAGTCAACGCGGGGTGTAAGGGTGTACATTAAAACAACGTTTAAATCGTGTCGTCTGTCCCAACGTGTTGGATAGGCTTTTCCGTTATTCACCTCTTCAAATACGCGCATGGTTTTGGCCCAGGTGTAACCAACCCATCCTGAGAAATCTCCCATTCGTTTTTTAATGAAGAATTCTGCACCGTAGCTGTATCCTCTTCCAAATACCAATAAATTATCTATGTTGTCGCCAACTGTTTGATCTGGCGTGGAGCCTTCTTTGTAGTCGCTCTGATTTTGCATGTCCTTGTAGTACAGTTCAACGCTCGACTCCCAGCTATCGTCAAAGAAATTTCTGAAATATCCTATGCTCACTTGAGAAGCAAGCTGTGGCTTTAATCTATCTGTACTCGGTAACCAAACATCTGTCGGCAACGATGAGGGAGAAAGACTGGTAAGCGTAATGAATTGAAGATTTCGAGACATTGCCATTTTGAAACTTGAAGCTTTATTTATGGCATAACGCGCATTGAATCGCGGCTCAAATCCGAAGTAGTCCGCAACTTTTTCGTTTTTATCATACACCGTTGTAATCGGCGCAGTAGAGCCTCCAACGCTGGAATTCGAAGGAGGGTAGGTGTATCTTGTGAAAGGACCCACATGCATGAAATACGGAACCCTCACGCCGGCATTGATTCTCCATTTTTCATTCAAATCGAAATCATCTTGAATGTATGCAGCTGCTTCATGCGAATACAATTTCACTTGCTCTCCTAAATCGAAATTTACGTCTCCGCTAGAAGCATAAGTGTTGTTCGGTGTGAATTTGTGATAGGTGTAATCCATTCCCCATTTCATGCGGTGAGTGGGATTAGGAAAGAAGCTCCACTGAACTTTAGCTCCATAATCTCGAATGCCACTGCTTAGCCCGAAAGTGAATTGGTCTTGTTTCCCTTCGAATTTAAAATTATAATCGGTGTAAGTTAAAATCGCATTCATGAAAAGTTTGCTTCCAGATTGATGCGCCCAACGAACGGTTCCAGTTGTGTTTCCCCATGGAATGCGGGTTGAGAAACCGGCATTTGCACTGTTGAATGAGAACACATCTTTTCCAGTATACATGCTAGCGAAAAGCTGATCGCGATTGGAAAGACGGTAATTGAATTTAGCATTCAAATCATAAAAGAAATATCCAGATCCGTTAAAACCACTTCCCGGTTTCATGAATGGCTTAGCCAGCACATCGATATATGTTCTTCTTCCCGAAAGAATAAATGATGAGGTGTCTTTTTTAATTGGGCCTTCCACGGTGAAGCGACTGGCAATGGTTCCAATGCCACCGGCTCCATGATAGGATTTGCTATTTCCTTCCTTCAAATTAATATCTAAAACAGAGGAGAGTCTTCCCCCGTAAGAAGCAGGGCCGCCTCCTTTTGTAATTTCAATATTCTTTACTGCATCTGCATTGAATACACTGAAAAATCCAAATAGATGCGATGCGTTGTAAACCGTTGAATTGTCGAGAAGAATTAAATTTTGATCTACCCCACCACCCCGTACATAGAATCCCGCATTTCCTTCGCCGCTGCTTTGCACGCCGGGAAGAAGTGTTATGGTTTTCAAGATATCTACTTCACCAAAAATTACGGGTATTTTTTTTATTTGATCGATTCCAATTTCAATTTTTCCCATGTCGGTGCTGCCAACATTGTCTTTGCGAGTTCCTTCAATAATGACAGGTCCGCCTGTAAATGAAACTGGTCTAAGCTCGAAATCCTTGTGAACATTGGATTGAAGTTTCAAAGGAGCTGTCCATGTTTCATATCCCACACAACGCAATTCCATTTCATAATTTCCTGCGGGAAGTGTAATGGAATAAAATCCGAAGCTATTGGTAGCGGCTCCGCTGTTCTTGTTTTTAATGAACACGGTTGCACCAATGATGCTTTCTCCAGTGGCGTTATCGCGAACTTCTCCACTTACGGCGTAGTTCTGCGCCATTGCAGTTGATCCAAAGAGAAAAACAAAAAGGATGAATAAAATGCTATTTTTCATGTTGAAATTTCGATTGCGAAGTTAATTCTATACCCGTTGAGGAAACATTATTTTTTTGGATTTGTTCTACATCGTAATTTCGCGGTCCAATGAAAAAATCTTTTGCGCTCTTTGTTGTTCTTCACCTTGCTTTTTTGGCCTTTGGTCAACTAGCAAATCGAACAACGTATGCCGTAAGAGCGGAGAAGGCACCCGTGTTAGACGGACTGCTCAATGATGAAGCGTGGGAGAAGGCTCCGGCAACGGATCAGTTTTGGGGAATTCAACCTTATCCGGGACGACTTCAAACACACAACACCGAAGTCAGAGTTGTCTATACAAACGAGGCGCTTTACATTGGAATCTATGCGTTTGACCCTTCACCAGATAGCATTCTTCAACAATTGACAGGAAGAGACGGAGACGGTAATTCAGACTATGTGGGTGTGGCTTTGAATTGTTACAAAGACGGGGTAACCGGATACATGTTTGCTGTTTCTCCCAGAGGAGAGCAATATGATGCGAGACAATCTGCGAACGGTGAAGATGCCACATGGAATGCCGTTTGGGATTGTAAAACGAAGATTGTAAAAGACGGCTGGATAGCGGAATTCAAGATTCCTTATGCAGCTTTGCGTTTCCCAAATCTTCCGGAGCAGCACTGGCATGTGAATTTTGTTCGTGAAATTCGAAGAACGCGTATTCAAGCCAACTGGAGTTTCGTTGATCCTGCGGGGGCTGGATTCTTAGCTCAGATGGGTCACTTGAAAGGTATTTCAGGAATTGTTCCCCCGAAGCGTGTGTTCTTCTACCCATACATTTCAACTTACAGTAAGAAAGAGCAAAATGGCGCAAATCAGTTTGCCTACAGCGGAGGTATGGATTTGAAAATCGGATTGAATGAGGCGTATACCCTAGACGCCACGCTTATTCCCGATTTCGGACAAACCATCAGCGATCAATTGATTTTGAATCTTACGCCGTATGAAATTCAATTTCAAGATAACCGTCAATTCTTCAACGAAGGCTTAGAATTGTTTTCGCGTGGCGGGGTTTTTTATTCACGTCGCGTGGGAGGAACGCCTTTGTTTGCATACGATGTGAGTGCTAAAATTGATTCGAATGAGCAGGTGTTGTCCAACCCCATGCAAACGCAATTGATTAACGCAACCAAAATTTCGGGAAGAAATAGCAAGGGTTTGGCTGTTGCTTTCTTCAATGCCATTACCAATGAAACTAGCGCTGAAGTAGAGAATACGACCAGTCATTCAACAAGAAAAATCATTACAAATCCATTGACCAATTACAATGTATTTGTTATTGATCAGAACCTTCCCAATAAATCTCAAATCTCACTTACCAACACGAATGTGATGCGGAAGGGGAGTATCTACGACGCCAACGTAACAGCACTTCAGACTCGTTTGTTGAACAAAGCGAATTCTTTTGCTCTTACAGCATCGGGTGCGTTGAGTTCGAAAAACGGTTTGGATTTTTTCGGAAATACTCCTGAGGATAAATTGGGACATCGATACAGCATTGATCTTTCAAAAGTGAGCGGGAACTTTACATTCTCCGCGAATCATTACACCGAAAGCAATACATACGACCCAAATGATCTCGGTTATCTGCAGGCGAACAATGAGCAAGTCAACTCAGGAACTGTAGGCTATTCCATATACAAACCCTTCTGGAAATTGAATAAGGCGTGGACCAATTTTTCCTATTCGCGTTCAAACCTGTATTTCCCCAAAACATTTACTTCAAATTATGTGGAAGGAGAATTCACTGCCGTTACGAAGAAATTCCTATACATAAGTCTGAATTACGACGCCAAACCAACTAGAGGATATGATTTTTTTGAGCCGCGGGTTGATGGAATGAAGTTTCAAACATACAAGTACTTTCGCGGAGGTGCATATATAAGTTCCGATTACCGAAAAAGATTGGCTATAGATGCGGGAACGGGTTACGGTGTGTATGAAAATGCAGGCCGATATGTATTCAATTGGAGAATTTCGCCGCGCTTCCGTCTGAACGATAAGTGGATGTTCACCTACGTATACAGCAGGCAGCAGCATTTTAACGATTTGGGCTTCGCCACCTTTGATGGCAATAATCCCGTATTCGGTAAGCGAGATGCTATTTCGCATACCAATGTGCTAACTGTTGCTTTTGCTTTCAATCCGGTGAATAGCATGAACGTTCGCTTTCGCCATTATTGGGGATACTCGCGCTATCACGAGTTTTATATGTTGAATGAAAATGGGACATTGGGAAACAGTGAGTTCACGGGAGTGGCTAACCGAGATTTCAATTCATTAACGGTTGATCTGTTTTATAGATGGATTTTCCGTCCAGGAAGCGAAATCATTTTTGCTTGGAAATATGCGATTATCCATGAAGATAATCAAATTCAAGCGAATCTGCTTTCCGATTTCAATTCCACCACTCAACTGCCCTTCAGCAATTCAGTGTCCATTCGCCTCATCTATTTCCTCGATTATCGCATGCTTTCCAAGAACAAAGGCGAAGGGGTGTACAAGTATCAGTAATTTCTATTAATTTTAGTGGTGCAACCCTTTTTAAGGGTGAGCGGTCTATACTATAACAATGGAAGAAAAGACTCTCATACAATCGTGTATTCGCGGCGACAAGTCGGCGCAGCACTTGTTGTACAAGAAGTTTTCTTCGTTGGTGTTTGGTATTTGCCTTCGTTACGCGAAGAATAGAATGGAGGCAGAGGATTCTATGCAAGAAGTTTTTGTTAAGATTTACAATCATCTGAAAGACTATCAGTCTGCCGGAAGTTTCGAAGGTTGGGTGCGCAGAATTGCAGTAAACACAGCAATTACAGGATATAGAAAAAACTTGCGCGGAAGGTTGGAAGATGAAATTGATGACCGCTCCGAATACGCAAGCAGTTTGGTAGAGCACCACGATTTAGAATACACCATGGAAGAGCTCATGATATGCGTGCAAGCGCTTCCAGACGGTTACCGAACTGTATTCAACTTGTATGCTGTTGAAGGATACAAACACAAAGAAATTGCCGAGATGCTGCAAATTGATGTGAACACATCGAAGTCACAATTCTCTCGAGCAAAAGGACATTTACAAAAAGCGTTGCTCGATTTGAGTGCGCAGAAAATACCAGTAGAATCATAAGTATATGGAAAATTTGATGAACAAAGTCGCGAATGACTTACAGAATTACGCTCCGCAAGCTCCATCTGGAATGGAAGATCGTATTCAAAAGGCTCTAAATAAGAAGAAGTCTTTTTGGAGTTTTTCTTGGTACACCATGAATGTGTATGTTGTCGCATTAATTGGTGCGGGTGTGTTGGCTTTGGTCTTTTCGAATCGAAGCGAGACCATTGCTGTTGCGCAAAATTCAGCCCCTGCTGCAACAGAAGTGAAAGCAATTCCTCCGGTTGTTGCTGATGCGAATAGCCATGTGATTTTGAATGCAGAGAAGGAATCGAAATCTACTCCAGCAAAAACGATAAGACGATCAAAGATTGTTCAAAGAGAAACTAGCGTTTCGGCCTTGGTGGTAGAAAATTGTCAAAGCACTCCTATTGTCGAGCCAGCTATTGTTGAGGTAGCAGAAACTATTGAAGTACAGAGAATGCCAGAAGAAATTCAAGTTCCTTACCCGAAGAAAGAGGTTATTAAGGCGAAAGGCAGAACGCTTAAATTGACAAGACTTACCGGGAAGTGAATCCGTACATTCGCGTAACCATGCGATATTTTTGCTTAATAAGTTTGTTTGTTCTCATAGCCCAAGAGTCTTGGGCTTTTGCCGTTTCAGACACGCTTATTATTGATGGCGAAGTCATTTACATTGAGGAACGCGATATTCCGGTCTCCGATTCATTAAGTAGTTATCGAAAAAATGATTTCAAAGAGAAAAGAAAGTCTCCTATTTGGGGCATTGATGGGGCTTATGGAGTTCAACTCATAGATTTTACTCTTTCCAATAATCTTCACCAAGAGGTATTATCCGTAAATGAGTTTCTTGGGATTTCGAATAACACTTTTTACCACTCAAGTCTAGCTTTGGGAGCGTATTTCAGAGTGCACAAAAATATTGAAATTGGAGTGTCTGTTTTAAGGTCGAAGGGCACAGTAAACGAGTCGAGTGGTCAGGTAAACAATGCTGAAAATACCATTTCTTTTTTTTCTTTCGAAAATCAGATTCAACAGGTTTTTGCAACGGAAGTGCAACCTGATGTTTTAGAATTGGATACTCTGACTATTTCGCCCTTCGCCCAGGCGTATAGTCTAAGCTCCCTTCAAGTACCTTTGAAATTCCGCTTCTACGTAAATGATTTTACAGTTAAATCGAAATGGAGAGCATTCGGAGAAATCTCTCCGATTTACCGCTCTTTCAAGATAAGAAACACAGCTGGAAATTCCAGTCAAATGTTGTTCTTAAATTCGAATGGAAATTTTGAATACCTGAATTTGAGCAATCAGAGTTGGAATCAGTTTGGCGTATTGGTAGGAGTAGGTTCGGAGTATCATTTTACGAAGAAATTAAATGCATTTGTGCAAGCGAATTGGAGTTTCCCTCCCGTTAATAAAGTGAGCGAATCAGGAGTTAATTACCGCCTGCAATACAGTAACCTATTTATTGGATTACGATTTCTCATGAACGATGGGAAATAAATTCGAGGCTTTGACTTATATTCGTGTTATGCGTCATTATATAGTTCTAATTCTTTTGGTTGCTTCGTTTGTTGCGGAAGCACAATTTCCAAATCCGAGTTTCGAGCAAAACACCGCTATGCCTCAGTTATTGGGCGAATGGAATAAAATCGTCGGGTGGAACAACGCCGGAAGTGACGTTGCAGGGCCTGATTATTATAAAGTAGGAGCCAGCAGCGCTTGTGATTTACCGGAAACTCCCTTTGGTTTGTTGAATGCGAGCAACGGAAACGCTATGGTGGGAATTACCATGTGTGGTAGAAATTTCACGAACAAAAGAACCTATCTTCAATGCCAGCTTCAGGCGCCGCTGATTAGAGGAAAGAAATATAAAATTTCGTTTTATTTAGCGAATGGAAAATCAACTTCAACCAGTAACGCAGGACTTGCAGTAGATCACATAGGTGTTTATTTGTCAACCTTTGCACCTGTTCAAACAGGTTTCGACCCGCTTTATTTTTCTCCTCAGTTTGCAATTGATAGCGTCTTTTATTCCGAAACGTGGAAGAAGGTAAGTTTCGAATATGTGCCTTTAATTGATGATGAGAAGTTTTTCACGCTTGGTGTTTTCGGCTCTGATTCAGAGCGTGAGATTCGTATCGAGGGTTCTGGTAACCCAGAAGTAGGATATTATTTTGTAGATAATTTTTCCTGTATTGAAATAGATGGTGACAATGTTCCCGATGAAAACATAACATCGAAAGGTCCTGCTCCTGACAAAGTGAATTTTGTATTTGTTCCGAATTCATTCACGCCGAATGGAGATGGCCAAAACGATTTCTTTATGCCTGTTGGCGAAAGTGGAAACATATTAAGCGTTGAAGTCTTTTCTCGCTGGGGAGAAGTTCTCTTTCAATCGAAGAATGTTCCGAACCCCATGTGGGACGGCTCAAATGGTAAGAGCACTTGTCCTGATGGCACCTACTATTACGTAGTGAAATACAGAATTCCCAAGACAGGAGAAGAGGGAAGTCAGTCTGGTTATGTAACACTTATGCGTTAGTCGCAGTACCTTCGCACCATGAAGGTTATTCAAGAAGTTCCGCTCAAAGTTTCGCCGTTGGTTCAAGATTTATTGAATCAAGATGAAAATGTTCTGCCGTTCATTTCGGAATTTTTCACGAAAGAAAATTGTATTACAGAAGCGGGCAAAAGATTATTTTCAAATGAGAAAAGGACTGTTTTGTCGGCCCAATTAATTCAGCAATATCAGCAGCTCGATTTATCTGAGAATTTGCAAAAGAATATTAATTCGCTTCGTTCAGAAAATAGTTTTACGGTTGTAACTGGACATCAGATATGTTCTGCAGGTGGTCCGCTTTATTTGATTTACAAATTATTCACGGCCATTCGAATCACCCAAGAGTTAAATGCTTCACAATGTGAATTTCATTTTGTTCCTGTGTATTGGATGGCAACAGAAGATCACGACATTGAAGAGATTCGTCACTTCCATTGGGGAAACGAAAAGGTTGAACTCGCAAAAGAATTCGAAGGAATTGCAGGTGAACTTCCAACAGAAGAATTTCTTTCTTGGTTGAATGAAAAAAGAGCTGATGGAAAATTCAATGAAATTGGATTGAGTGAATTATTCATTCAGGCATATTCGCAAAAGAACTTTGCTGACGCCACACGCTATTGGGTAAATGAATTGCTCGGTGAATACGGTGTTGTATGTATTGACGGAAATGACCGATCGTTGAAAGAATTAGCATGCGGTCTATTCGAAAAGGAAATACAAAATCAATTTATTTTTTCTGAAGTATCGAAAACAAATGCGGCTTTGGAAAATTCGGGATACAATCCGAACATTCAACCGAGAGAATTTAATTTATTTTGGTTGAAGGAAAACGGTGCGCTACGAGTGCGAAAGCGAATCGATAAAAATGGTGCGCAGTTTGAAACGAGTGATGGCGAAAGGTACTTCACGAAGCAGGAATTGAGCGAAATTTCAGGTGACTTGAGCCCGAATGTTTTGCTGCGTCCGCTTTACCAAGAAACCATTCTTCCGAATATTGTCTATATCGGAGGTCCTTCCGAATTGGGCTATTGGCTGCAGTTGAAGAATGCCTTTGATGCTGCTGAGCTTCAAATGCCGTTGTTGGCTCATCGTCTGTCAATGGTGCTTGTTCGTAAGCGTGATTTGGAATTCGTTTCGAAAAATGAATTGGATATTGCTGAATTGGTTCAGGAGAAATTGCACGAAGCGCAAAAGAAAATGTTGGGTTCCATGAATGTGAAAACCTTCGAAAAGGAAATAGGACAAACCGTTGCAAGCTTCGAAAATTTGAAAAAATACATTTCTGAAATCGACGCTTCTTTGGTGGGTTGGTTAAGCGCGGAAGAGAAGAGACAACTTGATCAATGGAACAACATTGAACAAAAAATAAAGAAGGCAATTAAATCAAAGGAAGAAGTGAAGTTCAATCAACTTGAAAAATTCTTTGCGTTTACTCAACCAAATCAGATTCAACAAGAGCGCGTGTTTTCACTTTTGTATGCAACAGAAATAGTAGGATGGAAAGAGCTAAAAGAAGTTCTAGAAACGTTAGATCCGTTCAAGCATTCAAGTACAATTGCAGGATAATAGCCGCGCTTACTTTATCTAAATTTTCTTTTTTCTGACGTTGGCTTTTGCGCATACCTCCTTGGTAAAGCGCCTCAGCTGCAAGCTGACTTGTATTGCGCTCATCAATGCGCACGAGTTCAATTGTAGGGAATTGTTTTCGCAACCAATCGGCGAATTCGTTTTGCTTTATCGTAATCGGCGCTTCTGTATCATCGGCATGTCTTGCTTCACCTAAAACCAAGGTGGTTATTTTTTCTTTCGGAACAAGCTGAATCAAATGCGCTTTTAGTTTGTTTGTTGGAATGGTTTCCAAAGGAGAAGCCACAATGCGAAGACTGTCTGTAATGGCAAGCCCTGTTCTTTTTTCACCGTAATCTATTCCCAAGGCCTTTGACATGTTTTCGCTTATTTTTGACGAAATTATAGTAAAAGCATGATCCAGCACAAAGAGACTATCGAATTAGCGTGGGATAACCGAGAATTGTTGAAGAGTGAAGACACCCGAATGGCCATTCGGGAAATTATTGAAGCCTTGGATAAAGGGAAGTTGAGAGTGGCAGAGCCATTGGAAAATGGCAACTGGCAGGTTAATGATTGGGTGAAGAAGGCTGTTATTCTATATTTCCCAATTCAAGAAATGAAAACCATTGAAGTGGGGCCATTTGAATTTCACGATAAAATGGAATTGAAGAGAGATTACGCTGCACAAGGCGTTCGCGTAGTTCCTCATGCTCTTGCCCGTTACGGTGCTCATTTGGAAGCGGGCGTAATCATGATGCCTTCGTATGTGAACATCGGAGCTTATGTAGGTGCAGGAACTATGGTGGACACATGGGCTACCGTTGGTTCATGTGCGCAAATTGGAAAGAATGTTCACCTCAGCGGCGGTGTTGGAATAGGCGGAGTATTAGAACCTGTTCAAGCGGCTCCTGTGATTATTGAGGACGACTGCTTCATTGGATCTCGTTGTATTGTGGTTGAAGGAGTAAGGGTTAGAAAAGAGGCGGTTCTTGGGGCTAATGTGGTGCTAACGAAATCAACGAAAATTATTGATGTAACAGGAAACGAACCGGTTATATATACCGGCGAAGTTCCTGAGCGTTCAGTCGTTATTCCAGGGAGCTATTCGAAGCAGTTTCCAGCTGGAGAATACCAAGTGCCTTGCGCGTTGATCATTGGCAAAAGAAAAGAAAGTACCGATTTGAAAACCTCACTCAACGCGGCATTGCGCGAGTATAACGTTGCCGTATAACTTCAATTTATAATGAAAAAAATCCTTATCGCTTTATTCGTTACAGCGCAGGCGTTCACAATGAACGCTCAGAAATCTGCATTAGACAAAGTTGCCAATGCCGCTTGCGAATGCATTAACAACACAGAACTCGATCCAAACATGAACCAAGAAAGTGCTGAGCTTTTCTTAGGCCAATGCATGGCTCCTTCTATCATGGCAAACATGGATGCGCTCATGAAAGAGATGAAGTTGAAAGAGTTCAATCAGGAATCTGGTTATCAAATCGGATTGGAGGTTGGAAAAAAATTGGGAGCTATGTGTCCAAAGTTTATTGAGCTTTCTCTGATCATGGCTCGCAATGCCAATGCTGAAGCTCCTCTGGAAGATTCGTACGATGAATCCGAATCTGATTCGGAAATTGAGAGCGAATACGTTGAAGAAGATTCTGAGATAGCTGTTGCAGTTGGAAGATTTGTTAGAGAAGAAGGAGGAGCTCAACGATACATTGTCATCAATGTAGACGGAGTTGAAGAGAAATTTCTTTGGTTGTATTGGTTTGACGGTGCAGATGATCTTTTGGCTGATCCTTCATTTTACTTGAACCGCGAAGTATATGTCGAATACGTAGATCTAGATATGTTCGATGGGATTTCAAGATCGTATATTCCAGTTAAAGTATTGGTCAGCCTTTTAGGAAACGAATAAGTATGAAGTTTCTCATTATCCAAACCGCGTTTATTGGCGATGTAGTCTTGGCAACACCCATGGCTGAAGCGCTTGCGCAATTGGATCATGCAGAAATTCATTTTTTAGTTCGAAAGGGAAACGAATCTTTGCTTGAAAACAATCCTTTCATTGATCGCGTTTGGATATGGAACAAAGGTCGAAACAAGCTCAGAAATCTTTTTAAGTTGAGCACTGAAATTCGTAAAGAAAAATTCGATTGTGTTATCAATTTACAGCGCTTTGCGTCAACAGGTTTCATTACTTGGCGAAGTAGTGCTTTGAAGAAAATTGGATTTCAAGAAAATCCATTCTCTTTTTGTTTCAGTTCGAAATTCAAACACGAAGTGAACAATGGATTACACGAAGTAAATAGAAATTTAGAATTAATTCGTGAATTTGTTCCTGGTGATTTTCCTCCGAGATTGTTTCCTTCTGTTCGCGATTTTGAGAAGGTCGCTGAGTATAAGAATAAGTCATTTGTGTGCGTTGCTCCATCTTCCATTTGGTTCACCAAACAGTGGCCGAAGGCGAATTTCATTCAACTCGTAAAAGAATTATCGAATAAGCATCATGTGTTTTTATTGGGAGCAAAATCAGATTTTGATTTGTGTGAAGAGGTGAGGGGAGTAGATAATTTGAACGCTACAAATCTCTGTGGTAAGCTTAGTTTTTTAGAATCTGCGGCGCTTATGCGCGATGCAGCAATGAATTTCGTAAACGATAGTGCACCCATGCATTTCGCATCTGCGATGAATGCACCAACCACTGCTTTCTTCTGTTCTACCATTCCAGAATTTGGATTTGGCCCAATGTCAGAACGCTCGCGAATTGTTGAGTCTATAGAAGATTTGGCTTGTCGTCCTTGCGGACTGCACGGAAAGAAGTCTTGTCCGCTTGGTCATTTTAAGTGTGGCGAGACTTCGAAAGAAAGAATTGAAATGCTTGCACAATGTTAGATCTATTTCAAGATTGGGAATTAATGCCCGGCCGACGAATAGTGCTCTTGGGATCGTGTTTTTCTGATAACCTTGGTCCCTATTTAGAGCAGGCAGATTACCATGTTTATTCAAATCCTTTTGGAACATTGTTTCACCCCATTCCAATAATGAATTGGATTGACATGGCCATTTCAGAAGAGGTAAGTGAAGAAAGACTTCAAATTGTTTATCATGAAAATCAGTGGAAGTCCCTCTGCGGAGGTAAAGAGCTTCGTGAATCGAATAGAGATGATTTGTTGGAAAAAATTCAGCTAAAGCGCGTAGAGTTGCGCGCTGAATTGGAAGAAGCTGAAGTTTTAGTTCTTACTCTGGGTGCAGCTCATGCTTGGGTTCACGAAGAATTTGGGATTGTAGGAAATTGTCAGCGTTTGCCAAATTCTAATTTTCAAAGAAAATTAATTTCGGTCGAAGAAATGGCAGACACAGTGATAAGTGTATTGAATAAACTGAATAGGGTAAATCCTTTTTTGCAAGTAGTGCTTACCATCTCTCCGGTGAAGCATTGGAGAATGGGAGTTGTAGAGAATTCAAGGACTAAAGCGAGGTTAGTTGAATTGGTTCATACGCTTCGAGTCCCGCAGTTGTTGTCTTATTTTCCATCGTACGAATATGTTACAGACATTCTTAGAAATGATGAGTATTTCAATTCAGATCGGTGTCATATAAATGAAAGGGCGATAAGCTTAGTTGCAGATAAATTTCTTTCTAAAAAGTAAAAACGGGCCGAAGCCCGTTTTGTCAAAAGTTGATTTGCGCTTGTATTCGCATTAGATTTCCTTTTTGAATATTGTCATACCATTTTTTTTCTTCTTTTGGTTTGTCATTCTGAGAGTAAACACAGATGGAGCTGAAAAATAATATGCTTGCAAGGAATAGGTTTTTCATTTTGTTGTTGCGGTTTATTCTACTTAGAAGTTAGGTCAAGGTCTTTATAAATCGAAATACATAAGGTGTTGTTGAATTCTTCTCTTCCAGTGTAAACGTCATGTGACACTTTAGATTTATTGATGATCTGCTCCATGAATCCCACTTCAATTTTTCCGATAACAGGATGTTTGTATCCTATTCCAGCGTATGCTCTATTCTGATCAAAAATGTTCAACGGTACGTTACCTCCAAAGCCAATGAAAACCTCATCAAAAGCAGTTAAGTAAAATGCTCCGTTTTCAATGGTTTTTTTATTTAGAGGAAATGAAATTCGGTTACTCCAACGTGCACGGTGTTTCAAAACCGCAGGACCTTCACTGTAAATTCCGTTTGCATCTGCTACAGGATCATTAATGAATCTCTGCTCAAGTCTAATTCTATTTACCCACTCGAATTTTCCGAATGTTGATTTATGTTGCAGTTGCTCGTAGATGCGATTTTCATCAAAAGCGCTTTTCGGACTGAATTCGCCATATCTAGAGGTAGAAATGAAGCTATAGCCTAACCCAAAAGTTGTAGCATTTCCTAAATCCTTTAATACACCAACTCTTAACTGAACTTGTTCTGGGTGCATGCCCCAATCTAATCTGCGCCACTGCAATTCCGTATGAAGGGTTATGCCCTTGTTAAACTTGGTCATTTGTGTGTAGTTCAGCCACATGCAATTGTTGGTTGTGGTTGTTCTGACTTGCGCGAATGAAGCTGGAATCGCAGTAAGCGCAAGAAGTGTGAGGATAAGTAGTTGTTTTTTCATGGTTTGTATTAATGGTTGCTTAACAAATAATTAACGCAGGCAAAACTATTAGTGAGTGAGAGCCGCTGTGCTACGTCAGAATTACCAATATGTTAAGAAAAAGTTATGTGATTTTGCGTTTTGATGAGATTTGAGAGCGTAAAAACAACCTCGCTTTAACATTCACATAACATTAGAGGGCTTAGTTTGCAGTGTAAAATCACAAACTATGAAAATCTCAAAACTATTTTCTTTTATGGTTCCGAAGAACACAATGTTCTTTGATTTGTTTGCCGAAGACACTACGAACCTAGTGGAGCAAGCGAAAGTGTTTCATCAGATGTTTCAACTTTCAGATCCCGAACAAATTGCAGGTTGTATTCGCCAAATTCGCGATTTCGAGCACAAAGGAGATGAGATTACTCATCAAATCTTTATGGAGCTCTCAGAAAACTTCATTACTCCATTCGATAGAGAAGATATCCACGCATTAACTACCAGTATTGATGATATCGCTGATTTCATCAACGGTTGTGCATCGCGTATTCAATTATATAACGTAAAGCAATTCTCAAAAACTATGGAGTTGATGAGTGAAGTGTTATTAAAGCAAGTAATTGAAATAGACGCTGCAATTAAAGACATGAAGAGCATGAAGAATGTTCAACGCGTTCGCGAAGCAATTGTTCGAATTAATTCTTTGGAAAATCATGCAGATGATTTGTTCGATGAGGCTATTGCTCGTTTATTTGCAGAAGCGGTTGATCCATTGGAGTTGATTAAAACCAAAGAGGTGTTAAGCAGCTTGGAAACAGCGACAGACAAGTGCGAAGATGTTGCAAATGTCTTAGAATCAATCTTAGTTAAAAACTCTTAATCTAAAATAGAATGGATTATTCATTCTTACTTATTGCGGTCATTGCTCTGGCATTGATTTTTGATTTCATTAATGGATTTCACGATGCCGCAAACTCAATTGCAACAGTTGTTTCAACCAAAGTTTTGACTCCATTACAAGCAGTTGTTTGGGCAGCGTTTTTCAACTTTGTTGCATTCTTCATTTTTAAAGACCACAGCGTTGCAACAACTATTGCAAAGTCAGTTCACAAAGAGTTCATAGTCGAATGCATGCATCCGCTTTCTATGATTCTTGCGGGATTAATGTCGGCAGTTGCATGGAACTTAATCACCTGGTGGTATGGGATTCCATCTTCATCCTCACACACCTTAATTGGCGGATTTGCCGGAGCATTCTTAGCAGCATTCGGTTGGAAGGCGATTAGTTCTGGAATTATTTGGGCAACTGCAATTTTCATTGTTGTTGCACCAATTGCGGGTATGATTATGTCTTACCTCATTTCTATCTGGTTCTTGAATTCGTTCAGAAAGGGAATTTGGATGAAATTGGTTTCACTAACTATTATTATTGGGGTATCCTATGCCGTATTCAACGTCTTAGAATTCAAAAAAGATTTCAATGGAGGTAGTAGTTACGTCGTTTCGCTAAGCGATAAAGTAGAAAAAGATAAGTTGAAAGAAATGCTTGTCTTCAAATCTGAGGATAAAATGAAAGAATTTCCTAGCCTAGTAAAAGTTGCTAAGGATTCAGCCGGAAACGAAGATGCTAGCGGTAAACTTTTTGAAATCCGAACAGATTATTTGAAAGATGTTAATACGTCTGATGAAAATAAGGATTTGACTAAGGCTATTAAAAAATCATTTGATAAATCCTTCAAGAAGGATTTGCGTAGTGGTTTGGCCTTGGTTGTTAAAACAGATGCGCCGATTTCTTCAAGTGAATTGAAAAAAGCTTTCTCGCTTAAGAATGAATGCGATAAAGCCATTGTTTTTGTCGAGCCTGCGAAGGATTCTTTAGGTCTTGACATAGCTTCAAACCAAGATTACATTGTTAGATTAGATTCACTGGGGTCTGTACTTTATGCAAATGACAAGAATGTTGAAGTGCTTAAGGATTTGAAAAAACAAGGGGTAAATAGTTATGAGGTGGTCTCAGCCAATGTTATAACGAAGGATTCAGAAAACAGATATGCATATTCGACTCAATACAAAATCGTAAAGGTTGAGCGCATAGGTGCCGAATCTAAATTGCGCTTCGATACTTCCAATTTGAAAAATAACTTCGAGACATATTGGTTGAAGGTGATTTTCCATGGAGCGAACTTCAAGTGGATTCTTTTAGGTTTCATTGTCGTAGTCATTGGGATTTTCACCTTGTTCATGAGTTCGTTAAATAACTCAAGAGCCAATCAATGGTTCAAGAAATTACAGTTGTTCTCTTCTGCAGCGTTCTCTATCGGTCACGGTGGAAATGACGCTCAAAAAGTAATGGGTATCATAACGGTTGCGTTAATCGCAGGTGGTGAAATTACTTCGTTGAAGGAAATGCCGAATTGGGTTCCTCTGGCGTGTTACGCTGCAATTGCTCTTGGTACCATGAGTGGTGGTTGGAAGATTGTAAAAACAATGGGAAACAAAATCACCAAGGTTACACCTTTCGAAGGAGTAGCAGCGGAGACTGCAGGGGCGATTACCTTATTCTTTACAGAAGGACTGAAGTTCCCATGGAAAATGGGTGGTGAAGTAGTAAAGGGTATTCCTGTTTCTACAACACATACGATCACCGGTTCAATTATCGGGGTTGGAATTACCAAACGTATCTCTGCCGTTAAATGGGGAGTTACAGGAAAGCTTTTAGTAGCTTGGATTATTACCATTCCAATTTCAGCAGGTTTAGGTGCGCTGTTTTATTACATCATGCATTTCTGTGGTGTAAACGCATAATTTAAAAGATGATATTAAACATTAAAAGCACCGTCGGGTGCTTTTTTTATGTTGAAGAGCCACTATCTTTGAGTGGTATGCAGTTTTTAAAGTCGAATCAATTCATTTGGAACAATCAGGAGGGAAATTACCTCTTGGGTGATAGAGCGACGTTCTATTTTCAAAATTATGAGGGACTCGATAGATCTGCTATGCGGCATTTTAACGGTGTCTTGTGGTTTGAAAACTGCACGGTACTCGTTGAGTCTGATAATCGTTGGATTTGTATAAAAAAGGACGAAGAAACGGATTTGTTAGAAATTGAATCAGCGGATGATTCAATTTCTAAAAATGAAAAATTTGAATTGGTTCCATCGGCTTCAGATCTCGAGTGGGTATTTATTAATGACAAGGGTGAAGTGGTTTGCTCATTTGAAAATACATTGAGCCACCCCATTCACCAGTTGAAAGATGCCATTCGTCGTTTCGGAAAGCAGGGATTAGGACTGCAAGAGATATCGGAAAAACTTTCTGATCTAGAAGTTTTTGAAGGAGAGGCAGGTGGCATGAAATCATATACCTATCGCGGAGTGGTTCTAGAGTATGAGTTCCATCGATTTAGATTGAATCAAGATGAAATGAATGGCGAAATCATTTATTTCAAATTGAAAAATATTCAAAGACCATTTGAGAAATTCTCAGCTGATTTTTATAAAGTAGTATTGAATTCAGCTGCCGTGGATATAGCCGTGTTTGATCTGGAGCAGCGCTATATGCTCATTAACGAATTTGCCGTTAAAAATAAAGAGGTTCGCAATTGGCTCATTGGAAGAACAGATTTTGATTATTGCGAGTTTAAAGGCACCGACGATTCAATGGCTAAAGTTCGAAAAGAATTTTTCCAACAGTCCATGCGCGAACGCAGAATGGTAGAGATGGAAGAGAAAATTATTGATGCTGATGGAAACGCGCGTTATTCTCTCAAAAGGTTTAAGCCAATTATTGTCCAAGACGAAATCAAATACATGATGGGGTTCGGAATGGATGTTACGCCGGTAATTGATGCGCAAGAGCAATTGCAAAAGTCTTTGTTGGAAAAAGAGGCGTTATTGGGTGAAATTCATCACCGTGTTAAAAATAATCTAACGGTAGTGTATTCATTGCTTGAGTTGCAGGCCATACAAGAGAAGAATGTAGACATTGCTTTTGCATACAGAGAATCACAATCGCGAATTAAAGCAATGGCGCTCGTGCATGAAATGCTCTATAAATCAAACTCATTTGAGGCAATTGAATTGTTCTCTTATTTGAAGAATTTGGCTGAACATCTTCAGCATCTTCTTTCAGTTGATAAAACGGTAGAACTGAAATTTATGGGCACTCCTGTTGAACTAACCATAAGCAAAGCCGTTACCTGTGGTTTGTTTGCCAACGAAATATTAACGAACTCATATAAGTACGCAATTCCTTTTGTCGAAAATCCTGAAATTCGAATTCGTTTAGAGGAAGTGGGTGAGTTCATTGAAATGGAAATCTCAGATAATGGTCCAGGATTAAGTGCAGATTTTGAAGAAGGTAAGAATGCTTCGCTCGGATTCAAACTCATGCGTACATTTGCGTCACAATTGAAGGGTGAATTAGAGATTGCGTCGGAAGGCGGATTGAGATACCTTCTTAAATTTAAAAAATAATGAGAGTACTCTTAGTAGACGACGATCAGCTTATTCGCTTTGTTCATCAGATGTTCATTGAGCGCGCTGGTCATGAAGTGGTAGGTGTTGCCGAAGAAGAGACTCAGGCAGTAAGAATGGCTCTTGAACTTAAGCCAGATGTTGTTGTTATGGATATTCGCCTTGAAGATGGAACAAATGGAATAAGCGCCATGCGGACGATTCAGCAAACATTGAACATACCTGCAATTTACATTTCTGGAAATTCAGACAATAAAACAATGGAAGATGCCGAGAAAACAATCATGAAGGCCTTTCTGGTTAAGCCTGTTACTCAAGACGAGATAGCGAAAGCTATTGTATAATCAATCTTCTGGTTTTTCTCTCTTGTCTTTCACTGTAAATACGCGTGAGACGTTGAAACCAAAATGTATTCCTCCATTTTTCCACTGACCAACAGATTCTGTAATAAATCCGGGTTCCAACATAGATGTTGAATTCGTGAGGTGCAACTGGAATACGTGTCCTCCAGTTTCGATATCAACTCCTAAAGAAAGCGAGTTGTAGTAAGTCGAGGTTATTTGATTCGGAAGCACATAGATGTATTCGCCATTCACCGAGAATCGTTGTGTGAGTTTATAACGTCCACCAAAGCCAACAGCTAGAATGTCGTTTTTATCTTGAAGCGTAGGAACAAGATTTTTGTGAACTAAAGTAGGGGTTAACTGAAGAGATAAATCATTGTTGAATTTGCGTGCAATGAGCAACTGGTGAGTATACTGCATGCGAGAAGAGAAATAATTATCTCTATTCGGATCAGTCCAATGGACAGTGTTGCAAACTGCTGAAGCGAAATAAGAAACCGAAATAGGTATATTTCTTTTGCCCGAACCTTGACGTAAAATTTTATACTTTAAAAATGAATCATAGGCCTTATTCACGTTACTTCTTCCAAAACCAACCATGAGTCGATTGGTAACGCCATACTCCAAACCAATTCTCATGAGTGCTTGATCCAATCCGAATAAATTGTAAGCCCCCGTATTCAAAAATCCAAAACGGTGAGAAATACGAAAATCCATTACACCTGCAGCAGCATTTTCTACGCTTTGCATGTTTATGATTCGGGTAGTCTTAAAAGTGGCTGTGGTATAAGTTTGCTCTTCGTTACCTCCAATCAAAGAAAGTAAATCGACTTCATCGGTTTTAACAAGAATACTATCGCCCGGTTGAGCAAGAATGACGAGTTGTAAAAAAAATAAAAGAGCTAACAGTAGTAGCCCTTTTGAAAATGGATTTGAATTCATTTGAATTATTTAAGTGGTTGCAATGTAGCTTTCACGGTTACTTCAATCTTGTCAGAAATTTGTCCTTTTACAAGATCAGGAATTTTCACGTTGTAGTCTATTGGGTTGATATTGAACTTTGTCGACCCTTCTATTTTGCCTCCGGAAATCTTAATAGTAGCCGTTGCACTAACGTCTTTAGTAGCGCCGTGCATGGTTAACTGTCCAGCCACGTTAACGCTATAATTTCCATCTGCTGCGAAATTCACTCCTGAAAAATCTCCCTTTCCTTTGAAAGTAGCCTTTGGATATGTATCGCTTTCCAAGTAATTTTCATTGAAATGTTCTTGCATTAATGCCTTTTCGAATTCGAACATTTTAATAAGTCCCTCTACTTGAACAACGCCTGTGGCCTTGTCAATGACAATGCTTGATTTGTAGTTGTCTGCTTTAATATCTTCGGCGCTGGTGTGCGAAAAGAATTTTATGTGAGCAGTTTTAGAGAAGTATTTTTGCGCGTTCGCTTGGAAAGAAACGGTTAAAACAACTAAGAGAATTAAATTTTTCATATGGATGATTTTATTTTGCAATGCGTTAGGCAGCAATAGTGCCATGATTTATTTAACAATGGCGCACGCGCGCATTTGAACTTCCAGGAACATGTCTATTCCACCGCAATACCCTTTCAGTTTTACGGTATCACCTTTTTTATATTGATTAGGATTTCCCGAGTCTTGCCCAGCGTTGAATGAACACGCTACTTTTGCTTCTGATTTGGTTTGAAAGACAAGTATGTCTTCACCGCCGTCGTTGGTGTAAACGGTGTCAACGATCCCCGTTATTTCAAAAGCAACACTGTCTTTAACATACTTGCCATTAGCGACATTTTCATCTGAAATAAATTCTCCTGCTAATTCATCAGCTGATAAGACGTAGGTTGGTTTTACATCAGCCGCATTTGTTTTCGGCTTGTTCCATTGATAAAGGACCACACTGCCACCAATGGCAAGAAGGGCGAGGGCTACAATAATGACTATTTTCTTTTTCATATTATTCATTTAGTTATTAAGCGCACCTGAAGAAATCCAGGCTTGAATGGCAGTTTTATCGCAAGTACTCAATCCAGAAGTTCCCTTAGGCATAATGGAAGCGCCATTTGCACCGGTAAGAGAATTTGCAAATTTGTTGTTGTTGTCTACACATGCCTTAATTTCATCGTAAGTAGTTAAAAGCAGACCTGCACTTGGGTTTGCTCCTTCATGACAACCGCTGGCGCATTGTTGCTGAACAAGCGGTGCTATTCGAGAAGAAAATGTTGAAGTAGTATCGCAAGGAGCATTGGAATAAAGCAACTCTTCGTTATCATAATAACAAGAAGAAATGCCTAGAATAAAACCAAGGGCGAGTAGGCAGAAAAAGTGTTTAGTTGTTTTGCGCTCCATCGTTAATCCATTTTTGAATTTGAATGATTTTACAGGATTGAAGTCCAGTTGAATTTTTTGGCATGAGTGCATATCCATTGCCTTGGAGAGATCCAATCAGCGAACCATCTAAAACCATAGCTTGAACGTCTGTATAGTTTCTAATGTATATGTTTCCGCCCGGATTGTTGTTGTTGTGACATCCGTAGCAATTGGTGTTAAGAATGGGCCAGATGTCTGCAGCGAATTTATAGTTCACGGTGTCGCAACCAATGCACGAGTTGAACTTAGCACCTTGGTCAATCCACGTTTTGATTGAATTGATTTGATCAGAAGTTAAAGCTGAATAAGGACTAGGCGGCATGGCCTCTTCGCCACCGCCATTAATGACTCTCACTAACTTACTGGTATTCGGATGACCAGGTTTCACAATTCCTGAATTCATAACGGAAGCGTAACTTGTTAAATTAAGTTCACCATGGTTGTGACATCCAGGCATTGCGCAATTTGAAACAAGCAGAGGTAAAATGGTGTTACCAAAGTACACCGTATCCGGATGACAGTTCTGAGAAATAGTGCCGTTTAGATCGATTGGAATGTCGTGTTTGCATGAAACAAGAACAAGACTTCCAACAATTAAGAAACTAAAAAATATTTTCTTCATATCGTTTTGCAAAGTTAACGTTCGAGTTATCCAAAAAAGTGCTACTCGCCATGATTTAAATCAAGAGCATTCTAGATATCCCAAGTAATGGTCAGCTCATCACTTGTTGGATGCGCTTGACAAGCTAAAATGTAACCTTGCTCTACTTCCTTAGGAGTTAGTGCGTGGTTCGCGTCCATTCGTGCTGTTCCTGATAAAACTTTGCATTGACAAGTAGTACAAACCCCTCCTTGACAAGAGTAGGGTGCGTCCAAACCAGCATCTATTGCTGCATTCAAAATGGTTTCTCCATCTGGATTAATTTCTAATTCAATGGTTTTTTTGTCGAGTGTAATAGATACTTTGCTCATCACTTTATTTGATTATTGTTGAAATTTCATTTTTAAAATTCTCTTCATTCCAGTTCCAGTTTCCCAATTCACTTTTCACTATTTCATGATTTTCGTTCAGCAAATAGGTCACAGGTATAGAATAAATGTTGGCGTCTTTCAATTTGTTTACACGGTAGATGTTAAATCCATAGCGTTCATGAAATGCCTTTACTTGATCTTCCCTGTCTTCTGTAATAAATACAAAGTTAATCTTTTGGCCCAAGGGTGTTTGCATAAACTCTTTTATTTCTGGAAGTTCACGCAGGCAAGGTCCGCACCACGATGCGTAGAAATGCACAACCGTAGGGCCATTTGTAAGGTCTGCAAGTTTATGTTGAACATTGGCACTGTCTAAAACAAGGATTGAATCTTGCGCAAGTGAGGGCACCGTTTTATAGCGGACAAGCATGAATACGCCAATTCCAATTAGGCACGCCCAGAGCAGGCGCTCGATAGAAAGGAAGCGAGCGAACTTGCGTGTGTACCAATTATTCATTAATCTTCTTCAATTTGAAGTTGATCTAAGGTTGAAATGAAATCTTGCAATTCACTTTGCTCCATAGGGAGATAATCAATCGGAATTGAAAATACCAGAGGGTCTATTTCCCTCTCCTTGATTTCTGATAATTCCCAATATGAATTATCGTCTTGTTGCAGAGAAACAATGAGTCCAGGTCCTGAATGGGTATCGAATTGATAAGGAATCGCTTGGTATGATGAAGTATACCAAATCTTCAAGGTGTCTTGAATGCCGGATTCCGATTGTTTTATTGCATAGCCGGCTCGACATATTAACCCAGCAATTTTGCGGGTATTGTTGTCCTTCGCAGATACAATTTTAAAGAGCTTCGATGAATTGAAATTAGAAGTGTCAATTTTTACAGCCACTTTTTTATTGGCAATTGTAGCCAAAACCGTTGATTCTTTTTTTTCTGAATCTGTTAGTATAGAATAACTCCTCCCTTCCAATAAATTATCTTCGGCTACAAGTTCTACTAAACTAAAACTTCCCTTTATAGTGAAGATCATTTTACTTGTGACGTAGGAACTTTCAAATCGTTCGGCACCGTCATACATTTTTCTGCTGTAGACTAGTGATCCTTCGAATGATTCAGATTGCGCTGAAAGGTTTAACGCGATAAAGAATAAGCAAATTAGAAATAGAAGCTTTTTCATGCAGTGAATTTACAAAGGAATTCATTCGGCGCGTTGTTGAACCAGACGAATGCCAATATAAAAAGAAGAATTCGTTTCATTAATAATTCAAAATATTGGCTATAACTGTGCTTACTTTTTCTGCATTGGGCAGAAGCTCAGCTTCTAAATCGCTATTCAAAGGAATAGCTGGAGTAGGCACACTACCGTATGTTTTTACGGGAGCATCTAAATATTCAAAACAGTTCTCTGCAATCTTTCCTGCAAGCGCTTGAGCGAAACTATTCATGGCAGGTTCTTCTGTTAGCACAAGGCAACGCCCACATTTTTTAACAGCAGCAAATACAGCATCTTCATCCAACGGCATCAAAGTGCGCAAGTCAATAATCTCAACTTGCCCATCGAAGTTTTTCGCGGCATTCAATGCCCAGTGAACACCCATTCCGTATGTGATTACCGCAATTGATTTTTTATGGTTGGAAGTGAGAATGGTATTTGCTTTTCCAAGCGGAACAATGTAATCCTCCGAGGGCTCAATTGAACGGGCCATTTCAGTGCCCTTTACCTTCGACCAATACAAGCCTTTGTGCTCAAGCATAACAACCGGATTAGGATCGTAAAACGCTGCTTTCAACAGTCCTTTCAGGTCGGCACCGTTGCTCGGATACACCACTTTAATTCCGCGGATGTTGCACAACACACTCTCTACACTGCTACTGTGATAAGGGCCGCCGCTTCCGTATGCACCAATGGGAACACGAACAAGCGCTTGCACGTTCCATTTTCCATTCGTTAAATAATAACTTCTAGCGGCTTCAGTAAACAATTGGTTTAGGCCAGGCCAGATGTAATCTGCGAACTGAACTTCAACAATGGGCTTCAATCCCGCAACACTCATTCCAACGGTACTTCCAATAATAAACGCCTCTTGAATGGGCGTGTTGAAGACACGATTGTCACCAAATTTTTGAGCCAAGGTTGCCGCTTCACGAAACACACCTCCCAAGCGCTTGCCCACGTCTTGCCCGTATAACAAGGCCTCCGGATGCTTCGCTAAAATTTCTTGCATAGCGAACAATGCGCAATCTACCATAACGGTAGCTTCTTTTCCTTGCGGAGCACGCTCACCTTTCTCTTCGGTAATCGGAGTAGGGGCGTAGGCGTGATCCATCAACGACGAAGGTGAAGGATCTTCCGCAGTGGAGGCGCGATCATAATCGCGCAAAATATTTTCGCCGGCTTTCTTCCACACATCTTCCAACGTGCTATCTGAAAAACCGAAATTGTTTAATTGTTTTTTGAATTTAGGAAGTGGATCTCTCTTCTCCGCTTCTTCCAAATCGTGTCTATACCATTCCTTGCGAACACCCGATGTGTGATGACCTAGCAACGGAACTTTGCAATGCAACAACCACGGCTTACGCGTTTTGCGCATGCTGGTCAAGATCTCTTGTATGGTGTTAAAACACTGAACGAAGTCGGTTCCGTCGATACTCTTCACGCGAATATTCGGATAGGCCTTCGCCAAATTGGTGGCGTCACCTGTGCGGAACTCAGAGGCGTGAGCACTGATATCCCATTCGTTGTCTTGCACAAAAAATAACACAGGAAGCTCCTTCAAATTAGCCATGTGAAGGGCTTCATTAACCTCCCCTTCAGTCATTGCGGCGTCTCCGATTGAACAGACTACAACAGAAGGAATGTCGGTGTCGTTTAATCCTTGAAGCTCTTTGTATTGAACACCCATAGCAACGCCTACCGTTGGAATGGCCTGCATTCCCGTTGCTGAAGATTGATGAGGAATCTTCGGCATGTCAGGACGGTTAAGGGAAGGGTGACAATAGTAAGTTCTTCCACCACTGAATGGATCGTCTTTCTTCGCGAACAACTGAAGCATGAGTTCATAAGGCGTCATACCAATGCTCAACAAAATACTATCGTCTCTATAGTAAGCAGATAGGTAGTCGTCTTTCGTTAATTGAAGACCCAATGCAATCTGGCAAGCCTCATGTCCGCGCGAAGTTGCGTGCACATATTTCGAGGTCACTTTAGCATTCGCCTCGTATAAATCAGAGAGCTGACGAGCAGTGGCCATTTTTTCGTAGGCCAAGAGCAAAGTGTCACTGTTCAAGTTCAATTCGTTTTCCATGAAATCTTCTTTCGGACTGCAAGTTACAACAACGCGGTAGTTCACAGAAACCGTTTTACCTTTGGAACATGCAATTTTTCAAATACCACGGAACAGGTAACGATTTCGTTATGATCGATAATCGCGAAAACGCCTGGCTGCCCACCGCAGAAGAGGTGGCCGAGCTTTGCGACAGGCACTTCGGCATTGGAGCCGACGGCTTAATTTTGATTGAAGGCGATGAAGAGACCGAGTTCTACATGAACTATTACAACTCAGACGGGTCGCAATCTTTTTGTGGAAATGGAAGCCGCTGTGCGGTGGCCTTCGCGAAGAGTTTGGGTATGTTGGAAAAGGAAGAAGCTTCTTTTAGAGCCATAGACGGATACCATGAGGCGAAAATCAGTGGCGAAGAAATCTCCATTCGAATGACAGATGTGAAGGAAGTGCTTGTTCGAAATGAAAATGAATATTTTGTAAATACGGGTTCTCCGCACATCGTGCGAATGGTGGAAGATTTAAATATAGATGTTATTGAATTGGGAAGCGGAATTCGATACAGCGAAGAGTTTGAAAAGGAAGGCACGAACGTAAATTTCTTGACCTTGTTGAATGATGACGAGTCAATGGTTCGCACTTACGAACGTGGAGTAGAGGGTGAGACGCTTTCATGCGGAACGGGAGTTACCGCTTGTGCACTTGTTATGCATCATCTTTCGAACAGCGAACAAGAAAAACACATTCACGCTTTAGGTGGTGATTTAACGATTCGTTTTGAAAAAACAGAAAAGGGATATGAAAACATTTGGTTGTGCGGACCTGCCGAGATGGTCTTTAAAGGAGATTGGATGTCATGAATAGAATTTTAGCTTGTTTGGTTTTTGTTGTATTGGCTCAAAGTGCCAATGCTACAGTGAATAACCACGTGGGAGAGCTGCCTCGCTTGTCCCTTTTGACGTGTTCTCCAGGAGAAGAACTGTACACATGTTTTGGACATAGCGCCATTCGGTATACAGACACTTTGAATGGTGAGTGGGTAGATTTCGTTTTCAATTACGGGACCTTTGAATTTTCAGATGATTTCTATTTGAAATTCGCAAGAGGGAAACTGAACTACATGCTAAGCGTTGAAGAATTTCCGGGTTTTCAGCAGGGGTATTTGCACGGTGGGAGAGGAATATTGGAAAATGAATTCTTGTTGAGTGCAGAACAGATAAGAACTTTGGGAGCTTTGCTTATTCAAAATGCAAAGAAGGAAAATAAGTATTTTCAATACGACTTCTTCTACGACAATTGCGCAACGCGTGTAAGAGATATTGTTTTGAAAGCCTTTCCGGAAATTCAACAAAATGAAAAAACGTTTTCGAATCGTCCGAAATTCCGTCATGACATAGATGTATATCTCGCTCATCAGTATTGGGCCGATTTCGGAATTGATTTGGTTTTGGGAATGCCTTGCGACAAAACTCCCGAGGCCGGACAAACTTCTTTTTTACCCGATAGTCTTCAGTCTAACATGATGGCTTGGACATTAAACGGACAGAAAGTGTTAGGAAGATCGAGCGAAATTCTTCCGGTTGATGATTCGCTTTACGAAAAGCAATCACCTTCAGCAAAGCCAATATTGTATGTCACATTATCGGCCTTGCTCTTTGCAGGATTCAGTCTTTATCTGTGGTGGAAGAAAAGAGGGTGGAATTTCTCTGAGCGTTTGTTTTTGGGATTTTTCGGACTGCTGGGTGTTGTGTTGTTAGTGATGTGGTTCCTAACCGATCATACCACCACCAAATGGAACTTCAACATTCTTTGGGCGAATCCAATGTTATTTAGTCTTGCTTTTGTTCGCCTAGCTTCATTGAAGGCTTGGATTCGGAAGTATGCCTTCCTGCAAATGATTCTATCGGCCTACGTGCTTCTGTCGGTTTATATTCCAGCTATTGGAATTCAAACGTTTCCAGATGAAATAGGGGCTTGGCTTATTGCTCAATTAATTTTATTGGTTCGATTTACCCGAATCACGAAACCTGTTCAAGGATAGATTATATTTGATACCATGCACTCGAGAATTTTCGTCAGTTTAATTGCTTGTATCGCCCTTTTTTCTTCCTGTAAGAAAGATGAATCCACAACGTGGGAATCGAACTGGGTCGCGCCCGTGGCTCATGGTAGATTAACACTTTCAGATTTAACAGCTGATAATGGTTATACTGACAATGCGGGTATTTATCATTTGTATTTCGATAAAATTATTTCAGGATTTGGTACTACCGATTTAACACAGATTCCAGACACAAACATTTCGCAGAAATTTGTAGTTCCACTAACGGGAGGACCTTTTCAAATTCCGGGCAATACCGCTATCATTACTCAAAATCAAAACTATTCTGTTGAAACGAACGGGACCGGCTTGCGCATGGTGAAGGTGAAGTCGGGACAAATGATTGTGCACGTGAAGTCTTATGTGAATGCATACTTGCATCCGCGATTCACGCTCTACAATGTTTCGGAAGTATATGGAAACAATACGGATATTGATTTTGCTTTAACTCCCGGAAGCGCCGCTGTTCCGACAGAAGGATATTACACGGTGGACATGTCTAACAAATATGTGGTTCTCTCTGGCACGTCAGGTTTCGATTACAACAAGCTTTCAACTCATTTAGAAATTAAAACGGAACAGAATACTACAGCAGACCAAAACACCATTTACGGTCAAGATTCTGTGCGCTTCGAATTGCTTATGTCCGATCTCGTTATCGATTATGCCAAAGGTTATTTTGGAAATGACAGTTATTCATTCGATGAATCATTCAACCTGGCCGAAGGCGCAAACATGCCAACTGGATCGCTCGCAATTGAGCAGGCCTCCCTTGGATTTCACGTCACCCATAAAATGGGATTCGATGGTAAGTTGAAAATAAACAATGTTTCGGGAACAAACAATGCTACCGGAAATAACGTTCAGCTTTCAGGTGGAAATTTATACGATGCATTCTTCATAACTCGTTCCATTGATAACGGAGGAACCGCATCTATTTCCAACTATGATATTAATCTGAATGAAGGAAATAGCAACATCACTTCCTTCATGGGTAATTTACCCAACGCTATTTCTTTCCAAGGAAATTTGCAATTGAATCC
>CANIBZ010000022.1 GCA_947466425.1 Flavobacteriales bacterium | reverse complement strand
GTTCTTGGATTCAAACAAGACGGAAACTCTGTGAATCGAAACAGCGATTACATCTTGTGCGATCACTACGTTTATGGATTCGAGTTCCTTCCGAAAAACAGTTTAAGAATTACGGCTGAAGGATTTTACAAGCAATACAGCAACTATCCGGTTTCATTCAACACAGGAGTTTCATTGGCGAATCAAGGCTCTGTATACGGCGCCATTGGAAATGAGCAAGTGACTTCAACAGGACAAGGTCGTGCTTACGGATTTGAATTGTTCCTTCAACAAAAATTCACCAAGTCTTATTTCTTAACTGCTTCTTACACCTTTTTCAAAAGTGAATTCACAGGATCTACCGATACCTACGCGCCTTCAGCATGGGACAACAGGCATTTGCTTTCTGTTATTTTCGGAAAGAAATTCAAAAAGGGTTATGAACTTGGCGTGAAGTACAGACTCGCAGGTGGCGCGCCTTACACGCCTTACGACATGACCTCTTCTCAATTGAATTATGTAACTCTTGGAACAGGATCGTTCGATTACACGCAATTGAACAGCCAACGCTTGCCGGTCTTCAATCAATTAGACATTCGTATCGACAAGAAAATTAACTTCAAGAAATCTTCACTCGACTTCTTCTTAGACATTCAAAACGTAACCAACGCGAAGAGCTACAGCCAAGACCTGTATTCGTTCCAACGCAACGCCGACAACAGTGGCTTCGCAACCACAGACGGACAAGCCTTGCGTGCAGATGGGAGCAACGGTATCCCAATTCTCATTCCGAATGTGAATGGAAGTATTATCCCTGCGTTTGGAATTATTTATGATTTCTAAAAAAGAAATGTTATTTTAGCTCTATGACAAAAGCAACGGTACTTTCTGCGATTAATGAGCTCCCAAAAGATTTTTCTTTGGACCAGCTCATCGAGCGATTAATGATTATCGAAAAGATAGATGCTGCAGTTGCTGAAGTAAATAATGGAGAATTCTATACGCATACTGATGTAAAGAAGTTGGTATCGTCCATTAATTAAATCCTCGGAAATCTTGCTGGATTTCCTTCTGACATAACCGCGTAAATAGCTTCAATAATATCATCTACAGACGGCTTACTGAAGTAATCGCCATCGGTTGAATAAGCAGGTAAATGCGGCTTTGAAGTCACCGTTATTGGCTGTGCGTCTAGGTAATTGAAAGCACCTTGTTTGTTAATGATCTGATCTAACAAGTAAGCCGAAGCTCCACCTTCCACATCTTCATCAACCACAACCAAGCGATTTGTTTTCTGAACACTCGATGCTGAAACGCCTGTTGTATCGAATGGAAGAAGTGTTTGCGCGTCTACCACTTCAACTGAAATTCCCATGTTCGCTAACTCATCTGCAGCACTCAAACACATGTGCAATGTACTTCCGTAAGAGACAACTGTAAGGTCACTTCCTACTTTCACCACCTCTGCAACACCAATAGGAACAACCATTTCAGAAAGATTGCTAGGCATTTTTTCTTTCTTGCGATATCCGTTCAAGCACTCAACAACCAACGCTGGGTCATTTCCTTTCAACAAATTATTGTACATACCCGCAGCTTGAGTCATGTTCCTTGGAACACACACCACCATTCCACGAACACTGCTAATGATAGCACCCATAGGACTTCCACTGTGCCAAATACCTTCTAATCGGTGACCGCGCGTGCTAATAATTGCCGGAGCCATTTGTCCGCCAGCAGATCTGTAACGCACGCTAGCCAAGTCATCGCGCATAATTTGAAGCGCGTAATAGATGTAATCTAAGTACTGAATTTCCGCAACCGGACGAAGTCCACGCATGGCCAAACCTATCGCTTGTCCAACGATTGTTGCTTCGCGAATACCTGTATCGCTCACGCGCAATTCTCCGTATTTATCTTGAAGTCCTTCGCACGTTTGGTTTACTCCACCAATCTTTCCAACGTCTTCTCCGAAGATTAAAACCTCAGGCATTTCAGCCAACTTCGCATCCCAAAAATCGCGAAGGACAACGCGTCCGTCAACCATCTCTGCATCGCTTGCATACTGAATAGAAACGGAGCGATCTAAATCATGACGCTCGCTGTATAGCTCGCTGCTGTATGCTTTGTGCATGCGCTCTTGCGCACTGGCTAACCAATTTTTTATATTTTGAATTTCAGCTGAGTGTTGACCACGAACCGTGCGCAATACTTTTCGAATGACTTCGAAAATATCTTTGCGAATGGCTTCGCCGTTGTTCTTCAAAGAGGCTGCTGCTTCTGATTGTCCGGCTGCATCAAGCAAAGCAATGGCCGCGTTAACGTCGGCCTGAATTTGCGCGCGGAATTCGTCCCATGCTGTGCGTTGTTCGGTGCGTGCTTGCGCTTTTGCTTTCGCGCGCAACTCGTCTAACTCTTCTTGCTTCGCAACATTCTTGTCTGTCAAGAATTTTCCGAATTGCACAATGCAATCGAATTCTTCGTACCACTCCAACAACTCTCTCGTCTTGTAGCGCTCATGAGAACCGCTCGTGCTGTGCCCTTGCGGCTGTGTTAATTCTTCAACATGAATTAAAACAGGTTGGTGGTGCGTGCGCGAATGCTTCACAGCTTTCTCGAACATGAGCATCAACTCTGAATAATCCCAACCCTTCGCCTTGAATATTTTTATTCCGCCTTCACCCGGCTCGCTTTGCATTCCGCTTAACGATTCCGAGATACTTTCTTTCGCCGTCTGATATTTTTTCGGAACTGAAATTCCCCATCCGTTGTCCCAAACACACATGCACATTGGCACGCCTAAAACAGCAGATGCGTTCATAGTTTCCCAGAACAAACCCTCTGAAGTGCTTGAATCACCTATGGTTCCGAAGGCTACTTCATTTCCCTTATTCGAAAATTGCATTCTTGAATGAAGAGCAGTATTCGCTTTGTAATATTTAGAAGCTTGCGCCAATCCCAATAGACGCGGCATTTGTCCGCCCGTTGGAGAAATGTCTGAAGATGAATTTTTCATCTCCATCACGTTCTTCCAATTTCCATTTGTATCCAACGTCCGCGTAGAAAAGTGTCCCCCCATTTGTCTTCCACCCGAAGAAGGTTCCTTCACGGTATCTGTATGCGCATATAACGCCGCGAAATATTGCTGAACGGTCAATTGACCAATGGCCATCATGAATGTTTGATCGCGGTAGTAACCAGATCTCCAGTCTCCGTTTTGAAACTGCTTGGCCATGGCAATTTGCGCCAATTCTTTTCCGTCACCGAAAATACCAAACTTGGCTTTTCCGGTAAGTACTTCTTTTCTTCCCAACAACGAAGCTTCGCGACTTAAACAAGCCAAAAAGTAGTCGTCGAGCAACATTTGTTTTGCGGTATCATTCACCGCTGCTTTGTTGGCCAAACTCATAGGGCGCAAAGATAAGAACAAAGTGAAATACATGGTGAAGCCGAATGTCCTCTTCCCTCTAACAATTAATCTTTCGAAACGTAAAGTTTATTCGGGGGGAAGCAGACTTCACTTTCCCAATCGAATGTTGCCAATTCTCTTGGAAATTATTCATCAACAAAAGCGAGCCGTGAGGTAAATTGAAAGCCAACTTCTTTTCGTCTTTGCGCGATCGGAATTTAATCACTCGCTCGCCTCCAATAGACACAGATGCAATAACCGAAGCATCCATTTCCTTCTCATTATCGCTGTGCCAACCCATGCTGTCTTGCCCGTCTCTGTAATAGTTACCGAGAACGGCATTAAATTCCGCTTGCGCTAAATGTTCAATTTCTTTTTTTAGTTGGAAAAGAATCGGTGGAATTTCCATCGCTTTCCATTGCACATTCGAATAGGTATAAGCTGGGCCGAAATAACATGTTAAGCGCGGTTCAAAATGCTCTTTTCCGAATACACGAATGGTATTCTGTTGCCAAGGCAATGAAAGAAAATCTTGAATGGAAAAGGATTGAAAAATTTCGTGATGAAGAATAAGTTCTTCTCCGTTTGAACTATACAGTTGCTCCTGGCTGAACATCATCGGCAGGAATTGTTTTCGTTTCTTCTTGAATAGGCGGTGCTACTGGTGGTGCCGGACGAATAGGCGCTTGCGGCTCTTCATCATTCATCAACTGATCCAAAGGAACTTCCGCGCGAGCCTGTTTACGCATGTCATCGGCACTCTTCAGTATTTCATCTTGAACATCTTTCGCAGCGTTGCGAAATTGATACATGGTCTTTCCTAACGTACGAGCGATAGACGGAACCCCCTTCGCTCCGAAAAGCAAAAGATAGATAAACAAAATCATAAGAATCTCGCCAGTACTCATGCGGCAAAGGTAAGCTTGTTGAATGTCTTTCAAAGAAAAATGCCGAGAATTTCCCGGCACTTTCAAAGTATTCTAAATCGAAATTATTTCGCTTCTTTCTTAGCAAACATTTTACGCATATCTACAACAATCGGAGTTGCAATGAACAAGGTAGAGTATACCCCGCTTATTACCCCAATAATCATTGCGAATACGAATCCGCGAATATCATCGCTACCGAAGATGAACATTACACCTAATGTCAACAACACCGTCATAGACGTGTTAATTGAACGACCAAGTGTGCTGTTCAACGCATCGTTGATCGTAGACTTCAATTCTGGGTTACGACGCTCACGGAAGTACTCACGAATACGGTCAAAGATTACAACGGTATCGTTGATTGAGTAACCAATGATGGTCAAAATTGCTGCAACGAAGTTTTGATTCACTTCCAAAGTGAAAGGAACTACTCCATTTAATAACGTGAACGCGCAGATTACTATAAGCGCATCGTGCAACAATGCCACAGATGCCCCAATTGCAAAGTCAATTTTACGGAAGCGGAACACTACATAAATACCTACCAACAACAATGTAAGAATAGCAGCCCATATCGCTTCAGCCCTAAAGTCATCACTCATGGAAGCGTCTACTTTGTATGAAGTAGTAATCTCATGCTTACCCACTGTCCCCAAAGCTTTGTCCACGTCGCTTTGAACGCGTTGTGTAACATCGTTTGAATTGTCGTTGATCAAATAGTTAGTAGTAATCTTCAGTTCGTTACCTGCAGTACCAATGGCTTGAACAGTACTAGCAGAGGCATTTCCATTTTCAACCAATGCCGTTGAAAGGGCGCTACGAACAGCCTCTGGATCAACCTTCTCTTCGTACTTCACTTTAAATGAAGTTCCTCCAACAAAGTCAACTCCCATGTTGAATCCGCGTGTGGTCCAAGAAACCGCACCCGCAATTAAGATGGTTGCAGAAATTCCGTAGTACAAGTAACGCTTAGTTACGAAGTCATAGTTCATCTTCGTGAACCAGTTCTTAGTAATGTTGCTGTAGAACGTAATTTCTTTTTTGCTATCCAAACGCTTGTAAAGAATCAAACGAGAGATAACAATTGCAGTGAATAAGGTTGTGAAAATACCAATGATCAAGGTCGTTGCGAAACCTTTCATAGGTCCCGTTCCAACAAACAACAAGACCAATCCGGAAATCAATGTTGTTGCGTTACCGTCGATGATCGCACCCAAAGCTTTCTTGAATCCGTCTAACATCGCCACCGATACAGGCTTGCCTAAACGCAATTCCTCTTTCACACGTTCGTAAATCAATACGTTCGCATCAACTGCCATACCCATGGTTAACACGATACCAGCGATACCAGGAAGAGTCAACGTTCCTCCTAATGATACAAGCGCACCAATCAAGAAGAACAAGTTAGCAACCAATGCAACGTTTGCTGCCCAACCCGCCCATGCGTAGTAGAACATCATGTAAAGAAGAATAACAATAAATGCTGCAATGAACGACCAGATACCAGCGCTAATGTTCTCAGCTCCTAAACTAGGACCAACAACAACTTCATCGATAATTTTCGCTGGAGCTGGTAAAGAACCTGCTTTCAACAATCCAGCTAAGTCTTTCGCATCAAGGATTTGCTTGTCACGGTTGTCTCCAGAACCAAATGTGATTACTGATTTCCCGTTTGGAATTTCTTCGTTTACAGACGGTGCTGAGTAAACTAAATTATCCATAACTACTGCAACCGCTCTGTTGTTGTCTTTTGCGTTCTTCGCAGTCATTTCTTTCCACTTCGGAGCTCCAACATCTGGACTCATGGTCATTTCAACAACAATTCCACCTTTAATAGGATCGAAATCTTGACGAGCGTCAACAATTGATTTTCCGTCTATTGGGGCACGTCCGTTTAATTCGTCTGCCTTAATCGCGTAAAGAATTGCAATTCCCTTCTCAGGTTTTGCACTCCACATCAAACGCAAATCTTTTGGGAACATGCTCTTCGCCATGTCCGAATTGAAGATGCGGTCTACCGCTTCCATATCAGTAACTTTAGCAGTACCTGCAATTGCAGAAGGAACAGCCTGATTGTCTCTTGGTATATTCGGGCCAAAAATGGCGAACAACGGATACTTGCGTTTCTTCTCGTCTTCCGTTAATTGATCGTCTGGCTTCACTGCAGGCGCGGTTGCGGTAGAATCTTTCTTCGAAGTGTCTGCAGCTGCGGCATATAACTCAGGGGCTTGAATTTTTCCTAAGGCCGTGTTCAAGTCAATCATCGCTTGCGCAATTTCAACATTGAAATACGTATTCCAAAATTCTAGATTTGCTGTCCCCTGTAAGTTTTTACGAACGCGCTCTTGGTCTGTAACACCAGGTAATTCAACAACAATTCGGCTTGTCAACGATTGCTTTTGAACGTTTGGTGAAGTCACTCCAAATTGGTCAATACGCTTACGAATAATGTTCTCGGTATTGTCAATCGCGTCATTCGCCTCTTTACGTAAAACTTTCATAACCTCTTCATCAGACATATTCGCTTTGAACTTGTCTTGATTTGTTTGGTTGCTGAATTTTCTCCACAACTGTCCTTGTCCGCCTGACTTTTTCCACTCTTCTTCAAAAAGAGTTAAGAAATCTGCCGTGCTGTTCAATTGTGCTTTCTTAGCGTTTTCAATCGTGCTTAAGAACGTCGCGTCAGAACTGTAGTCACTTAATGAAAGTAAAAGGTCAGGAATACTCACCTCGAGTGTAACACTCATTCCGCCTTTCAAGTCAAGACCTAAGGCCAACTCATGCGACTTCAAATAGCTGTAGCTGTATCCCATTAAAGGAAATGCAACTGCATCCGCGCTGTCACGCAATGCTTTGTTGTATTTCATTGTGAACAACGATTCGCGTTTAGCGTCGAGGTTTGCTTTAACGAAAGAGTCAATACTTCCGTGGCGCATTGTGATAATACTATCGCGGTATGCCTCGAATCCTGTCTTACGAATAGAATCTGCAACCACCATGGTGTCGCCATAATTCTTCAGCAATTCGCCTTTTACTAACTCGTCTGTAATAGACTCTTCAACGGCCTGAAACACTACATTCTCGTAGCTCTTCGAAATGAAGCTAAACGACAGAAGGTAGCCAACTGATAAGGTTAGAAGGATAATAAAAATCCAGAGTAGCGATCTATTTTGCATGTAAATTCAATATTGGTCAACACAATTTAAGGGTTGCAAATATAAGGAAATTAAGAGAAACTCAAGGGGGTACAAACAAAAAAGGTTGAGCAAACTCAACCTTTTTCAATTTCGATATAAAAAATATTATCCGATTCCGTTTTCTTTTGCTCTTTTCATAGCAGCTGCCAAACCAATTTTGTTAATGGTTTTCATTCCTTTCGGAGTTACACGCAATTGCACCCAACGACTTTCTTCAGCCAACCAAAAACGCTTGTACTGCAAGTTTGGATAGAATTTTCTACGTGTTTTGACATTAGAATGGGAAACTCGGTTTCCAGAGATAGTCTTCTTTCCAGTAATTTGACAAATGCGTGGCATAAGAATGTGTTTTTGTGAATAAAGGGGTGCAAATATACGCGAGTTTTTAATAAATCCAATTTTTACTTCTGAATTTCTTTGATTAAAAGCATAAAAGCCGCGTCAGAAGCCATTTCCCTGTTGCGCATACGGTTCTTTCCAAACTTCAACTTCTTAACAATTGTCGCTTTTTCAGTCGAAAGCGCAACGAAAATTGTCCCAACACCATGAATTTCATCGCCGCCATCAGGTCCCGCCCAACCTGTTGATGACAATGCAAAATCACTTCCCGATTTAAGCCGGGCACAATCTGCCATCGCCGTTGCCACCTCTCCACTTATCTCGCCGTACTTCGAAATTATTTCCGCATCCACACCCAATTCTTTCGATTTCGATTGTGCATGATAAACCACCCAACCTGCCTGAAAGACCTGGCTCGCCCCAGAAACATCTGTGAGCTTCTGCGCCATCATTCCCCCCGTGCAGCTTTCGGCAAAACTGACCGTTTTTCCTTCACCACGAAGCCTTTCCACCAAAACACTTTGAAGCGTTTCTTTTTCATATCCGAATACAAAATCTCCAACGATTTCAAGCAGCTCCACTTCCTTTCTTCGAATGCGCTCATTCAAAACAGACTCATCAGCACCGCCGTATATTGACATGCGCAACTTCACCATTCCTGGCGAAGGCAAATACGCTAAATGAATGTCTTCAACAGCCAATGAGTTTTCCCATTCGGTCAAAAGATCTGCAATAAAACTCTCTCCTACACCTTGCGTTAAAATGGTTCTATGTACAATTTTCGGAAGTTCGAATTTTTGTTGAATGCGAGGTACAACTTCATGTTCCATTAAATACTGCATTTCAAAAGGCACCCCAGGAAGCGAAACGCAAACATGCCCGTTGCGCTCGAACCACATGCCATTAGCAGTGCCCACCATATTTTCAAGCACCGTGCACGATGCGGGAACAAGCGCCTGTTGTTCGTTCACTTTCAAAAAAGGCAATCCACGCGATTCGAAAAAAGCCTTCACGCGCAGATAACTCGGTTCGTGCATGACTAATTCCGTTTGAAACAACTCACACAAGGTGTGCTTGGTAATATCGTCTTTCGTCGGACCTAACCCTCCTGTTACAACAACAACATCTGCTTTATACAGCGCAACATCGATCTCATCAAAAATAACGAGTCCCTTATCTGAAATGCAACGCGTTGATTCAACTTCAATTCCGAAACTGTTCAGGTATTGCCCCATCCATGCGGCGTTGGTGTTAATGGTTTGACCTATCAGGAGCTCGTCTCCAATATTGATAATTATCGCCTTCATATTTTTTTTGTCTTTGTTCCACTGATTGAAACCAATTTTTGCTAAATTAGTTCGCTAAACTAAACCACTACTATGAAAAGACTCTACTTTACATTGGCTATTGGAATTGCTTTCAGCGCAAGCGCTCAGCAAATTCCAACCAAATTGACTGCCTCACAAAACAAGGCGGCTAAATTCAATCCCTACACCAACACGACAGTTGGCGAGGCTCCTTCACAACAATCAAAAGCTCCTTATGCAGTTTCTACTGCAAAGAGTATGGTTCAAGTGGAAGAGTATGTAGGAACTTCTATCTACGATTTACAAACGAACAACAGTGTTCAAAACCGAATCATCGCCGATGATGCTGGGGTTGCGGCTTGTTTCACGTTCAGTGCAACGAACTCTGCAGACACCTATCCCGATCGCGGAACTGGTTACAACTACCGCACAGCGGGTGTTTGGCAAGATGATATTACACAACGCGTTGAAAGCATGCGTGTGGGATGGACATCTTTGATGCACCCTTCAAACGGTTCAGAGGTTTTAATGAACCACAGTGGAACCGCTGGAATCAAAGTATGGACTCGTCCTGCTATCGGTTCTGGAACATGGGTGAACTCTGTTGTTCCTACCGCTTCCGGATTTGCAATGTTTTGGCCGCGTGCAGCTGCAGGTGGCGCAGACGGAAACAGCATTCACATGATTTGCTTGGCAGATCCTAACGCAGGTGCCTACACCAACGGAATGACTGGTCCTATCATGTACAACCGTTCAACTGACGGTGGTGCTACATGGGATTTGACCGAAGTATTACTTCCTGGTGAAGAAAACGTGTCTTTAGTTGATGGGTTTTCTGCTGACACTTATGCTATCTACGCACGTGGAAATAAAATTGCTATTGCAGCCTTCGGCGATCTTCAAGATTCTTACATCTGGATCTCTAACGACAACGGAAGCACATGGGCACGCAGCACTATCTGGGATTTCCCAATCGATAACTACGTTATTGACCAAGGAACAGACGTTGGGTTAGATGGTATTCAAGACACTATTCTTTCTTCGGACGGAGCCGGTGCGGTTTACATCGATGCTAGCGGAACCACTCACGCTGCATTCGGAACTATGTTCTACACCGATGATCTTGGTGTTATTGATTCATCCTACAGCTACTTCCCATTGGGCGGAAGCATTGCATACTGGAACGAAAACATGGTTGATCCTGCTACTGAAGTTCTTGAAATCGGAGTTTCTCCAGACGTCGACACAACTATTCCAGCTTCAACTACAGAAGTTGGACAGTATGGAAACAGCGGTATTGCTTCGCATCCTCAATTAGCTGAAGCGGCCGACGGAACGATCTTCTGTTCGTATCAAGCCGTTAATGAAAATTACTTCAACGGTGCTGAATACCTTCGACATATCTATGCTGTGAAGTCAGATGACGGCGGTGCAACATGGACTGCTCCTTCAGACATTACTCCAGACATTGCTGAAGACGGATATGAATACGTGTATGCTTCAATGGCGCCATTCGCTTACGGAGATAAAATTCACTTAATCGTTCAACGCGATTTCGAACCTGGAATTCACGTTCAACCAGAAACAGCTGCAGATCCTGTAACAGACAACGATCAAATTTATGTTTGTGTAACACTTGATCTAGTTGGTGTTGAAGAAGGACTAATGGCTAAAACTACGTTCAGTGTTTTCCCAAATCCAACAACTTCAGAATTGAACATTCAATTGACTGCAAACGAAAACGGAGTAATCCGCATCTTCAATGCAAACGGACAATTGGTTCGTTCATTCAATAACTTCAACAACGGAACAACGAAAGTTGATGTTTCTGATCTTGCAAACGGTGTGTACGATGTACAATACCAAAACGCAAACGGAACAAGCAACCAACGTTTCGTGAAGCAATAAGATATTAATTTTTTATGTTGAAGAGGGCCGATTCGTCGGCCCTTTTCTTTTTGCGCGAACGATTCTTCCGTTACTTTGTTTCACGTTTATGAAGAAGACAGAGAACCCCGAGCTAGCGTATATTCACCCCAACTTCGTTGAAGCAAAAACGCCCTTAGACCCTTCCGGTCGCTTCATGAATTTCCACACGCAATTCATCCCGAATTTCAAAGACGTGATGAAATGGAAGCGTGACACAAATCCATTTCAAGTAGAGAAAAAAATGGGAATGACCGGTCCTGAAATTGCCAAGGATTTCAATTGGTTAAATGGAAAAGATGATGGCATTGCTTGGTTGGGTCACGCGTGTTTTTTCATTCGCATCAACGGATTGAATATCATAACAGATCCAGTTTTCGAAAAGCTATCACCCTTCCACAAGAGATACTCTTCACTTCCATTTAAAACAAATGAATTCCCAGTCATGGATTACATTCTGTTGAGTCACAATCACCGAGATCATTTAAGTGGAAAAAGTTTGAAAGCTATTCTTAAAAACTCTCCCGATGCTAAGATTCTAACCGGACTTAAAATGGGGTCACTCATTCGCAGTTTTTGTGGACATAAAAACCTTGAGGAAGCAGGATGGTATCAAGTATTTTCTGAATTGAAAAACAACCTTACCGTTTCGTTTTTTCCATCACAACATTGGTCAAAACGCGGATTGTTCGATTACAACGAACACCTCTGGGGTGCATTCGTTATTCAAACAGAAAATAAAACAATTTACTTCAGCGGCGACACTGGTTACAACACGCATTTAAAAGAAGTCGGAGATTATTTCAACATAGATTATTGCATCATTGGCATTGGCGCCTACCAGCCCGAATGGTTTATGAAACAAAATCACATTTCCCCTAAAGACGCGCTGCGTGCAGCACAAGAAATGAAAGCCAAGAAAATGATTCCCATGCACTACGGCTGCTTCGATCTTTCAGACGAACCCGTTATGGAGCCCTTGGAGAGAATACTTGAGTTAACGCGGCAGGGAGTTGGTTCAACAGAATTAGTCGTTCAAAAAATTGGGGAGTTCATTTCCATATAAAAATCATCTTTATTCAAAAGGCAAGAAAAAAATAGTAAATTGCATGACCGCCTTAACTGTTTTCCATGAAATCATTCGTTTCACTTGTTCTTGTTTTCCTTTTCGCCGCAGATCTCTGCGCGCAAAGTGTTAGCGATTGCAACGGGGCTATTCAGTTGTGTGAAGACGTCTATACTGAGGCCAACGCAACCTCTACTTATGGGAATGTATTCGAACCCACAGGAGCTTGCAATAGCGGCAACGAGACCAGTTCCATGTGGTATACTTTCACAGTTACACAATCGGGAAATATGGGTTTTATTTTAGATCCTTCTGATGTTGATGCCGACTATGACTGGGGTATGTTCAACATTACAGACAACGGGTGTGCTGGAATAATGAACGGCACTTCGCCTGAAGTAAGTTGCAATTCATATGGACTTTTTTTCGGGTCGGGCCCAACAGGAATTTCTACAGCTAACGGAGGAACCGGAAATTCCAACGGACCCGGCGATTTGAACGGCCCCACCTTCAACGGCGATTTAAATGTTGTGGCCGGACAAACCTACGCCTTGGTCGTTATGAATTGGTCGAACAGCACAAGCGGATACACCATAGATTTTTCAAACTCAACGGCTTCCTTATTCGACGATATTAATCCCACAATCATAAATGTCACAACCGATTGCAACAACCCTGGTGTTGTGGTTGAATTTGATGAAAACATTGTAACGACTTCCATTCAACCGGTAGATTTTCAATTAACCGGCCCTTCAGGAAATGTGACAATCAACTCTATTCAGCTGCCCGCGCCTAATTCACCTGGAAACCCTTCTGTGACGCTCATTCCAACGCTAGGAAACCTTCCACCCGGAAATTACACTTTGTCAATCTCTGACCTTGCAGGATATGTGAACGACGCTTGCGGAAATACAGCCACTGGCTCTTTCGATTTTGTAGTTAGCCCATTAGCGGTTTCTGTTTTCGCAGGGAACGACACTGTCATTTGTCCAGGAAGCAATGCGAGTCTATTAGCTACAGGAAACTTCACTACCGTGCAATGGCTGAACGGCCCTGCAACGGCAAGCTACAGCGTTCAAAATTCCGGGAACTACCAAGTAACGGCAACACTCAACGGATGCTCGCTAACAGATGTGGTGAATGTTTCAATTGTAACCCTTCCAAACTGGAATCTTGGCCCCGATGTTACCGTTTGTGGAGACCAACCCTATTCATACACTACGAGTCAAAGCGTTCTATGGGGAAATGGAACAACAAGCAACTCACTTCCTGTTTCGACTTCAGGGATGATCTACGGCACTTACTTCTATTTGGGCTGCCCAATGCCCGACAGCGCTCTTGTAACCGTTGTTTTGCCCCCTACAATCGACCTCGGGCCAGATACCACTTTGTGCACAGGAGCTAGTTTGAGTTTTTCCTTTAACGAACAGGTTACATGGAACGGAAGCACTCTTTCTTCAACCTACATAGCGAATTCACCGGGATTGGTCATTGCATCCTACTCAGACGGGGTTTGCAATGTTTTCGATTCAATACTTGTTTCGTTTTTAGAACCCATTGTTATTCCAATTGGAAATAATTACACGTATTGCCAAGGCGACACGGTAACACTCACCGCGACTTCACCAACAGCCGAATATTTTCTGTGGTTCGATGGAAGTGACTTTTCCACCCATCCTTTTTTTGAATCTGGAAATTACTCGGTCATTGTTTCGAACATGTGCGAAACGGTTTCTAGAAACTGGAATATGGAATTCGATGACTGCAACATTTACGTCTATGTTCCGAATTCCTTCACGCCGAATGGCGATGGGATCAACGATGTTTGGTATCCGGAAATTAATGGATGGACCGAAGTAGAAACGCTTGTTTTTAATCGATGGGGTGAAATTATTTTCTCGAGTTCGAATCCGAATACACCTTGGATTGGAGAAGTAAGAAACGGAAGTTATTTCGCACCTGAAGGTATTTATTCCTACCTCATAAAAGCAAAATTCACGAACGGTGAAGCTCGTGAATTCCGCGGTTTCGTAAGTTTAGTTCGTTAACGAACCAACACAACTGTTCCCATTCGTTTGAATGGATCTTGTCCTGAACTAAACTGAATTTTTATTTCATAAACATAGGCACCGTCTTCAGCAAAATGAGACCCGCCGTTTACATCGCCAATCCAAACGGCCTTGGGATCATGCGTTTCGAAGATCAAATCTCCCCAACGATCGTATACACTGAAGCTGTAACGTGAGGTGCTTGACAACCCTGTTACTACTGGTGCAAAAACATCGTTATGCCCATCTCCGTCTGGAGTAAATGAATTCGGAACATACACATATGAGCTCGAGCTTACACTTACAGTGTAACACTGAGCGTCCATGCAACCACCCACCCCAACAACATCCAAACACGCTTCGAATGTTTCACCAACACTACCTGGTAATGGGAATGACACATCTTCGCTTGTAAAATCTACTCCATCTATGTTCCAGCTGTATGTTACCCCACCTAAAGATAAGTTGTCAAAGAAAACCGTACTCCCAGATGTTGGTTCAACAGGACTCCAATTGAACGATGCTGAAGGGTTCGAAACTACACATACCACATCGTTTTGGGTCATCGTAGCGCTACATCCAGCCGCATCTGTAATCATGATTCCAACATCAGAACATGAATTTCCTGTAAACAAATTACTAAAAGTATTTCCACTTCCAGATGGTGCACCATCGAGGTACCAAACACAACTACTTCCAAGCGGATTGGATGTATTAGTGAAGCTCACCGATAAAGGAGAACAACCTGTAGTTGCACTGGTTGAGAAGCTCGGCACAGGCAAAGCGTTAATGGTAACCTGAACATCATCACTGCTCAAACAACCGCTGTTATTCAGGTTGTAAGTAAATGTGTACGGACCTGCTCCAAGAGTTGTCGGAGAAATCTGTCCACCTGCTGTAATTGCTCCTGTGCCAGTCCAAGTTCCACCTGGATTAGCAGCAGTAAGTGTTTGAGCACTTGCGTTTTCACAGAAAGGACCAGTGGCGTTAATTGTAGCGTCGAGATTTGCAATAACCTGAACATTTTCTGTAAAGGTGTGCGGGCAAACTCCTGAAGTTGTATAAGTGATTGCGTAATTATTTGCAGGTGTATTTGCGTTTCCAAACGTTCCGTTGGATGCGCTGGTGATGCCCGTTCCGCTCCAAGTGCCTCCGGCAGTTGCTGCAGTCAGCGTTTGTGGAAGAGCATCCTGACAGAATGGACCGGCAGGAGTAATGGTCCCGTCTGGAACAGCTAAAACAATTACATCTTGCGTATCAGAATCTGGACAAGCACCTCCAATATTATAAGTAACGGTGTATGTTGTAGGAACCAATCCAACCGGATTGAAGCTTGAACCCGAAACGCCTTGACCAGACCAAGTACCTCCTGTTTGAGCAGCCGTTAGCGTTGCTGCAGGAGCATCGTTGCAAATATCAGCAATAGGATTAATAGTTGCATCTGAGTTTGCATTTACAACAACGGTTGTTGTGAAATCATGCGGACAGTTTCCACCTGTGTTGTAGTTAATCAAATATGAATTCGCTGTTGTTGTTGCGCTTCCGAAACTTCCTGAAACAGCATTGTTTATTCCTGTTCCACTCCAAGTTCCACCTGCACTTGCAGCTGTTAACGTAATTGGAAGTTCTGAGATACAAAACGGGCCAGCAGGGGTTATTGTTCCGTCTGGAACAGACCAAACAACGAAATCTTCAGTATCTGTTGAAGGGCAGAATCCGCCTATTGAATAAGTCACAGTGTAGGTTCCTGGTGTTGCAGTTGCAACAGCAGGATCGAATGTGCCGTTAGTTGAATTGGTTATACCAGTTCCGGTCCAAGTTCCTCCCGTCTCGAGAGAAGAAAGCTGCACCGCTGCTATATCCGCGCAATACGGTCCCGATGCAATAATTGTCGCATCGCTTTGTGGAACAACAGTAACTACAATATCATCACTCGAAGCACAAATACCCGAGTTCACCGTAAGTGTATAGGTTTGTGTTGAAACGGCAGATAATATAGGAGAGGAAATGGTTGTGCTACTTAGATTTAAAGCTGGCGACCAAGTGTATTGTTCTGTTCCTGTGGTTGAATTGGTGAAAGAACCCACCATTACTGAATCTACTCCCTCGCAAATGCTAAAGTCAAGTCCAGCAAAGGCTGCAGGAACACTCACCACTTCAATTTGGAGTCCATCCGAACCCCCACATTGGCCAGGAATACTGTAAAATATATCGTGTAGTCCAGGCTGAAGAAAAGTTGGGTCAAAAACTGAAGTATTGCCAGATGTGCTAACGATTCCATCTCCAGACCATGTTCCGGTAGGATCCGCGGCAATAATCATTTGCGGACCAACATCTGAACACAATGGTCCAATATCCGTAATGGTTGCGTCTCCATTACCGGCAACCGTAACAGTGAAGGTTACAGGTGTTCCGATACACGTTCCAACTGAAGGAGTCGCTGTAAAAGTTGAGAGAGCTTGGCCAAGCGTTGGGTTACTTAAAAGAAAACTTCCAATGTTCCCTTGTCCAGATCCAGGAAGTCCACTAGCGGTGTTGTCATTTGTCCAATCAACAACGGTACTCGTTGGATTCGCTCCCCAATCAACTCCGGCAAATGTTGCCCCATCGCAATACAAATTCGAAACAGGTTCAATAATCGAGGGACTTGGTCCAACAGTAATATTTATCGTGCTCGGTGTTCCCACACATGTTCCTAACGTCGGTGTAACTGTAATTACAGAGTTAATGGCAGCGGTAGTGTTATTGACAGCAGTAAAAGAAGGAATAGTACCCGAACCTGTTGCAGCAATACCAATACCCGGTTGAGTATTAGTCCAATTCAAAGCAGCATTCGCAGGCGTACCTGTAATTGTTTGAGTTGGAATCGTTGCACCTGCACATACATTGTATGTTCCACCTGGACTTACTACTGCAGTTGGTGTTGGACTAACTACAACAGTAACCGTTTGCTGCGTTTGACAACCAGCTTGTAAGGCGGTACACGTATAGATTCCGCTATTCGCAACTGTTGGACAAGCTATGGTTGGGTTTGCATTGAGTGCGGCATACCCAGGTCCTGTCCAAGCTATTAGCAAGCCAGGGGCGGCGGCTAATCCTGAACTTAATGTCAAGGGATTACAAACACAGACCGGTCCGTTAGAGCTTACATTTAATTGAGGTACTGGATTAACAACTACTGTAGTAGACCCTGAACAAGTTGCTGCTCCCGTTGCTGTAACCGTATATACTCCAGCATTTGCTACTTGCGCCGCAGGAATAGTAACGGATTGTCCAGTAGCTGTATAACCGTTAGGCCCAGTCCAAGAATAGTTTGTAGCACCAGTTGCATTTGATGCAGACAAGGTAACTGCAGCACCCGCGCAATGATTGACATTCGGAGAGGTGTTGGTGGCTGTTACAGAACATAGTGGAACTCCAGATATCGTTGTTGTAATAGGAAGAACTGTAATGGGCGTTGCATAATCACAACCGTTTCCACCCCAGCTTCCCCAATATCCGTCTGAGGCGGCGGAAACAGATACAGATAAATTTCCTGCCGCGGGAGAATTCGCTACAGTTAAATTCACACAAAAACTCCAAGTGCAATTACCGGAATCTCCCCAATCATTTGAGGGGTTGCCATCTATCGGGCCAGTTGGGCCTTCATAAAAATATCCAGGGCCAACAGGGCCAACAGCCGTGTTGTTAGTCACTAACCAAATCCAGCCTTGGCCACCACCTGCAGCACCACCACAATCGGCAGGAGCAGTTACAGGCGAAATGTTTGTCCAACCTGGCCCAAGATTTAAATCAAATCCTTCGAACCACTCTGCGGTTCCACAACCGTTAAATCCAGTCATCGTGTAACACAAGGTTACTACTGTACCTGTAGAATACTGACCATTCACCGGCTGAGGATTGAGGGTATAGGTGGTTGGTCCTGGTTGTGCCTTCGCTAGAAAGACAAAACACAAAACTGTGATGATTGTAAATAAATATTTTTTCACGGCTATGTAAGTTAGGTCTGGTATAAAGAAATTCTCCTTTATGAACAGTAGACTAACAAAAGTACAAAATAGTTGCGAGCTATCCGAAATTCGTTTGGCGAATTTTTAGCGAATTAAAACAATGGATCCAACCTTTCGGAAAGGGGGTTCACCTGCTCTTAATTGAAGAATAATCTCATAGACATAGGCGTCAGCCTGAGCGTAATATCCTCCATCATGAACGTTTCCAGTCCACACATCACTTGGATCATTTGTTTCAAAAATAACATCTCCCCAACGGTCATAGACTCTGAAAGAATATCTGAAATCCTTTGTTAAACCCACTATTGTTGGAGCAAAAACATCGTTCGTTCCATCGGCATCAGGTGTAAATGAATTCGGAACAAAAATGTAAGACTCTGTGCTTACGCTTACTGTGTAACACTGCGAATCCATGCAACCTCCTGGGCCAACAACCTCTATGCAGGCTGTAAATTCACCGTCTGTTGCGGCTGGTACGTTATAAGTCACACTTTCACCAGAGGCCCCTTGTCCATTGATGTCCCAGGTATAAGTCGTTCCGCCTATAGAAGTGTTTTCAAAAACCACTGCACCGCCTAACATCGGCTCAATCGGCGACCATGAGAATGAAGCTGAAGGGTTTGGATTTACACAAACCAAATCAGTCATTGTAATACTTTGGCTGCATCCTGCCGCGTCTGTAATCATGATTCCAATATCTTCACAAGAACTTCCTGTAAATACCTCGCTGTGTGTATTACCATTTCCTGAAGGAGTTCCATTTACATACCACACACAGCTACTTCCAAGCGGGTTAGAGGTGTTTGTGAACGTAACTGAAAGAGGAGAACAACCATTCGTTGTGCTCGTTGTGAAACTCGGCTGAGGCAATGCGTTTACTATCACCTGAACATTGTCGCTGCTTAGACAACCGCTGTTGTTTATGTTGTAATTGAAGGTGTATGTTCCTGCACCCAGCGTACTCGGAGAAATCTGTCCGCCGGTAGTAATCGCTCCTGTTCCACTCCACACTCCTCCTGCACTTGCAGCGGTAAGGGTGAAGGGTGAAGCATCTTCACAAAACGGTCCTGCAGATGCTATGGTCGCGTTTAAGTTTTCAATAACCTGAACTACTTGATTGAATGAATGAGAACAAGCTCCTGGTGTTGTGTAAGTAATTGAATAGTTACCTGCAGGCGTGTTCGATGCTCCGAACGTACCGTTTGCCGAACTCGTTATTCCTGTGCCACTCCATGTCCCTCCTGTACTCGCCGCCGTAAGTGTTTGTGGTAATGCATCTTGACAAAACGGGCCAGCCGGTGTTATTGTTCCGTCTGGCACCGGCAACACTACAATAGTCTGAGTGTCGGTGTCGGGGCACGCGCCACCTATTGAGTAGGTAATGGTGTATGTGTTAGGAGTAACTGAATTCGGAGCGAAAGTTCCTGATGCATTAACGCCCTGTCCGCTCCATGTTCCACCCGCATCAACGGCAGACATGTTAAATGCAGGTGCATCATTACAAACATCGGCAACAGCCGACACCGTTGCGTCTACGTTCGCATTTACCACAACAGTTGTGGTGTTTGCCTGTGAGCAGTTTCCTTGTGTTGTGTAGGTGATTGTGTATGAATTCGCAGCTAAGGAAGCGGAACCAAAAGTTCCTGCTGAAGCACTATTGATACCGGTGCCACTCCATGTTCCGCCTGTGCTTGCGGCACTTAATGTAATCGGAAGGTCTGCTTGACAAAAAGGACCTGCCGGCGTAATAGTTCCGTCGTAAACAGCGTAAACCGTTATTACTTGAGTATCTGTACTCGGGCAAGATCCAGGAATGGTGTAGGTAATGGTCGGATTTCCGGTAGCAATGCTCGGATCAAATGTTCCCGCAACTGCATCAGTTATTCCTGTTCCGCTCCATGTTCCGCCGGCGTCTGCAGCAGTTAGATTAAACGGAGCCACATCAGCGCACAATGGATTTACGTTCGAAATAGTGGCGTCAACGTTGGCATTAACCACTATCGTTTCTGTGAAAACTCTTGGACAGTTTCCAACCGTTGTATACGTTACTGTATAATTATTAGCAGCCAAAGTCGTAGAGCCGAAACTTCCGGTAGAAGCATTATTAATACCTGTTCCACTCCATGTTCCACCTGTTGATGCGGCGTTCAATGTAATTGGAAGTGACGCTTGACAAAAAGGACCCGCTGGCGTAATTGTTCCGTTGTAAACCGGATAAACCTCTATTGTTTGAGTGTCGGTATCCGGACAAGCACCAGAAATGGTATACGTTATTGTTTGAGTTGTAGGTGTGACAATTGAAGGGTCAAATGCTCCCGTTGCCGTATTTGTAATTCCATTTCCACTCCACACACCTCCCAAATTCGCTGCTTGAAAAGTAATGGGTGAGGCATCGGCGCAAATATTCGCTTGAGGTGTAATAGTAGCGTCAACATTCGCATTTACAACAACCGTTTGCGTAAAATTGTGCGGACAGTTTCCACCGGTATTGTAGGTAATCGTGTATGTATTCGCAGCCAATGTTGTAGAGCCAAAGCTTCCAGTTGAAGCACTATTGATTCCTGTTCCACTCCATATTCCACCGGTACTTGCCGCTGTTAATGTAACCGGTAAATCTGATTGACAAAATGGGCCAGCCGGAGTAATCGTTCCGTCAGGAACAGAATAGACAAGAATCGTTTGAGTATCGGTACTTGGACAAGCACCAGAAATGGAGTAGGTAATCGTATTGTTCCCAATATTTGCCGTGGCAGGATTAAATGCCCCTGTTACTGCGTTGGTAATTCCAGTTCCTGACCAAGCTCCACCCGTTTGAGCTGCTGTTAAAACTACAGGCGCAACATCTGCACAATAAGGACCCGCAGCATTTATTGTTGCGTTAGTATTGGCATTCACCACAATGTTCGTTGTAAATATTTGAGCGCAGTTTCCACCGGTATTGTACGTAATAGTGTATGTATTAGCAGCCAATGTTGTAGAGCCAAAGCTTCCAGTTGAAGCGCTATTGATTCCTGTACCACTCCAAATTCCACCGGTGCTAGCTGCTGTTAATGTAAACGGTAAATCTGATTGACAAAATGGGCCAGCCGGAGTAATGGTTCCGTCTGGAAGAGAGTTTACTACGATGGTCTGAGTATCTGTGCTCGGGCACGGCCCGCCAATAGAATAAGTAATAATGTTTGGACCTGTATTAGCATTAGCTGGGTTAAAGGCCCCTGTTGAGCCGTTTGTAATTCCAGTTCCGCTCCAAGTTCCACCCGTCTGAGCTGCTACTAGCACAACGGCCGGATCATCTGAACAATAAGGACCAGCAGCATTTATTGTTGCATTAGTATTGGCATTTACAACTATCGTTTGAGTGAAGTTGTGCGGACAGTTTCCGCCCGTATTGTAGGTAACAGTGTAGGAGTTGGCCGCTAGTGTGGTAGATCCAAAACTTCCTGTCGCAGCGCTATTAATACCTGTTCCGCTCCATGTTCCGCCGGTTGAAGCCGCGGTTAATGTTACAGGAAGGGCAGATTGACAAAACGGCCCAGCAGGAGTAATAGTTCCATCTGGGACAGCGTAAATGACAATCGATTGCGTGTCTGTGCTAGGACAAGGTCCGCCGATTGAATAAGTAATCGTGTTGGGGCCAACGTTTGCCAAGGCTGGATTAAAAGCGCCAGTCGCTGTATTGGTAATTCCTGTTCCACTCCATACACCGCCTGTCTGAGCAGCAGTTAAAACTACAGGCGCAACATCCGCGCAATAAGGACCAGCAGCGCTGATGGTAGCATTCGTATTTGCATTTACAACTATCGTTTGGGTGAAGTTGTGCGGACAGTTTCCGCCTGTATTGTAAGTAACAGTGTAGGTATTTGCAGCCAATGTGGTTGAACCAAAACTTCCTGTTGATGCGTTGTTTATTCCAGTTCCGCTCCATGTTCCGCCGGTTGAAGCCGCGGTTAATGTTACAGGAAGGGCAGATTGACAAAACGGACCTGCTGGGGTAATGGTTCCATTTGGAACAGCGTAAATGACAATCGTTTGCGTATCTGTGCTTGGGCATGATCCAGCTATGGAATAAGTAATCGTGTTGGGGCCAACATTCGCCAACGCGGGATTAAACGCGCCAGTCGCTGTATTGGTAATTCCTGTTCCACTCCATACACCGCCTGTCTGAGCAGCGGTTAAAACTACAGGTGCAACATCCGCGCAATAAGGGCCGACCGCATTTATTGTTGCGTTACTTTGCGGTAACATCGTTACCACAACATTATCGGTAGAACTGCAAATGCCAGAAGAAACCGTGAGCGTGTATGTTTGTGTACTGTTCGCGGTATAGGTCGGTGTTAGCGTGGTTGTGTTTGTCAGGTTTGTTGTTGGTGCCCAAGAAAATGTTTCCGTCCCCGTACTTGAATTCGTAAATGAACCATTCAAATTTACGGTCTGTCCTTGACAAACACTTTGATTCACCCCTGCATTAGCCAGAGGAACGCTAATTATTTGAATCTGGGTAATGTCAGACGCCGGGCATTGATTGGGTAAATTCAGAGTATAAGTTATTGTCGCAGTAGTACCTGCACCAGCTATCAGAGGATTAAACAATCCACTAGACGTGTTTATAATACCTGGTCCCGACCAGGTTCCACCAGGTGTTGCAGCAACTAGAGTTTGAAAACCGACATTAGAACACAGTGGACCAATGTCAGTAATCGTTGCAACCGGGGCATTGCTAACAGCAAGAGTAAATGTAACCGGGGTTCCAACACATGCGCCTTGAGAAGGTGTTGCTGTAATTGTTGAAATTACCTGACTGGTGACTGGGCTAGCGGTAAACGAAGGAATGGTTCCTGTTCCAGAAGCCCCCATGCCAGTTGCTGTATTGTTATTCGTCCAAGCCACCGTGGCTGTTGCGCTGCTCGAAGTCCAAGGAATCGAAGGGACTGTTGCGCCTTCACAATAAACGTTAGAAGCAGGAACTGTTAATGTTGGAGCTGGATTCACAGTAATTGTGAAATTGCTTGCGGTACCGTTACAAGTTCCAAGGTGTGGCACCACAGAAACAGTGGCGGTTACAGGATTTGCTGAGTTATTCGTGGCGGTAAAAGAAGGGAGGCCTCCATTTCCAGAGGCAGCCAATCCAATACTTGTTTGGTTGTTCGTCCAGGTAAAGGTGGCGGTTGCCGGTGTGCCTGTAAATGTTTGAGCGGGTACTGTCGCTCCGGAACATAGCGTAATTGGAGAGATCGGGGTTACTGTAGGGGCGGGGTTCACCACTACTGGCAATATCTGCTGTGACTGACAGCCGTTCAAAAGTACTGTAACAGTATAGTTTCCGGCCATTGCAGCCGTAGCGCTTGGAATCGTCGGGCAGGCATTCAAGGCAGCATATCCCGGTCCGGTCCATGCAACCAAAGCTCCTACAGGTGCTCCCGAGCAGAGCGTAATTGGACTACCTATGCACACGGGACTTGTAACAGTCGGATTCATTGTTGGCGTTGGATTTACAACCACTGTTGTAGATCCAGTACAAGTAGCTGCGCCTGTTGCAGTAACCGTATAAACACCTGCCATTGCTGCAGTGCAGCTTGGAATAGTAACGTTTTGTCCGGTTGCTGTAAATCCATTCGGACCCGTCCAAGAATATCCGGTCGCGCCATTGGCGGCAGTGGCGTTCAGGGTAATTGTCGTTCCCGTGCAATACGGTCCCAAATTAGATGCAGTTACCGCACAAACAGGAACGCAAGAAAGGCTTCCGCCCCCAGCCGCCTCCGTAATACTAACATTACCCGTGCAGCCACCGAAATTCGTGAGCAACATAATGAAAATTTGCCCAGGCGTTCCTGTAAATGTGAACGCATTCCCTGAGGCGACAGAAAAATTACAACTTACCGGAGCGGCCGTTAGACCCGCACATGCCGCAGACAAAGTGTTGAAAGGACCCCATACAGCATAGTCTTGATCGCAAGGGGCTGTTTGATTTATAGAAACTGTTCCACCTGTTCCAATAGTTAGTGTAAACCAAGCGGGGTTAGGCTGACTACCGAGACAACCATAGTTATTTCCAGCTGGCACTGTACCTCCAATAACCGCAGGAAAAGTAGTAGGAGTTCCTGAACACATAGGTGTTGCCCCCAAACAGTTAGGACCTTGCCCAAACGATTTCAAGTTAACAAAAACAGAAAATATTAAAGTAAGAAAGAATATATGCTTTTTCAAAATAACAGGCTTTTGTAAGGTCTTGAATCAAAGACGAAAAAAAAACCTAACAGGTTGCTCCGCGCCTTTCACTTCAAAGCAAATATAAATTATAAAGACTTAATGAACAATGGTTTCTACATATAAAACTTGTCCGTTTTCATTGTAGCTCGTTACCTCCATTTTACCGTTCAAGATTTCAACAACCATAAAACCCAAAGAGGATTGCGCAAAATGTGTAAATTCAAATGGTGATTGAATTGGTCTTTTACTGCCACCGCCACCGGAAACAAAATAGGTGACAGTTCCTGTTGGCTTATGAACCTGAAGATCGTGCTCATGCCCACAGATGTAAGCATCAACATGTGTTTCGTTGAACAATCCCTCAAACTTACGCATATACTGAGGCTGAGTTTTTCTCATGCCACAGGTGTACAACGGGTGGTGTCCAAAAACTAATTTCCAGTTTGCCGTTGAACTCCGGAGTCCGTCTTCAACCCACCCATTTTGATAAACCGTATCTATCGAGTTTAGCTCTGGGTATGCATTTCCTGCGGACAACAAGTCCTTTTGATAAGGATTTGAATCCATAAAAAAAATATCAAGGGTCTCACCAACCCCAAAATTAAATTGCTCCCTGTAATATTTAGAAGGCAATCTCCATCTTGTACTATTGTTCGAATAAGCGATTTCAGCTGAAGGCGCCCCACGATAATCATGATTACCTAAAATAACATACCAAGGACATTGCAAATGCACGCCGGTGTAAACATTTTCAAACGAAAGGTCCCACAAAACATCTCCTAGTGAATCTACTCCAGCATCATAGAAATTATCCCCAGTACTAACAATAAAATCATAAGCACATTCAGTACCCACTTTCTCCATAGCCGCCGCAACTTTCACTTGATCGGCCTGACCATACCAACCCCAATCTCCAATAACAGCAAAACGAATGGCAGAATCCCCTTTGCAGTTTGGCGCTGAAATGCACACGGGTCCATTTTCTCTGCAACTTATTAGCGAGCTAAATAAGAATAAAGCAGAGCCAAACAAGATGAAAAGCAGACCGCTTTTCTTCGGAAATATTTTATTCATTGACGTTCTAGTTATCCTTTTTTTCAAATTTAAGGCGCATTCCCACTATTTTTGAAATGTTATGCTAAAACAAGGACTTCAATTAAAACTTCAACAGAGACTTTCTCCTCAACAAATACAGTTGATGAAAATGTTACAAATTCCAACCATGGAATTAGAACAACGCATTAAAGAGGAAATGGAAAGTAATCCGGCCCTTGAAGAGGGGGAAGAAGAAAAAGAAGAAAGCGAACGCGACGAAGACAACAACGAAGAAGAAAACGACAACCAAGAAGTAGACTTCGATTTTTCAGAATATCTTTCAGATGATGATATTCCGGATTATAAATTAAGTGTCAACAACAACTCTGCAGACCAAGAAGACAGAGACATTCCTATCGGAGCCGGAAAAACTTTTCATGATTTGCTTTATGCGCAAATAGGGCTTCGTGATTTAGATGAAGAACAATTACAACTCGCGGAATATATAATTGGAAACCTTGATGATAACGGCTATTTGCGCCGAGAACTACAAGCAGTTGCCAACGATCTTTCGTTCTCCATGAACATCATGACTTCCGTTCCGGAATTAGAGGAAATTCTCAAAGAAATTCAAGAGCTTGACCCCGCTGGTGTTGGCGCAAGAGACCTTCGTGAATGTTTGTTCATTCAGTTAAAACGTCAAGAAAAAAACACTCCCACCGTAGAGTTAGCCAAAGTGATTATTCAAAAATATTTTGAAGAATTCACAAAAAAACACTACGATAAAATTTCGAAAAAACTTGGGATTACTGACGAAGAATTGAAGCCTTCTATTGAACTAATCTTGCATCTAAATCCTAAGCCCGGGAACAGTATGCAAGAATCGAATAGAACCGTGCAGCATGTTACTCCTGACTTTATGCTGGTTGTAGAAAACGATGAACTTCGCCTTCAACTTAATTCTAGGAACGCGCCTGAATTAAAGATTAGTCGCGAATACAAGGGTATGCTCGATCACTACGCTAAGCTCAAAACTAAAGACACAAAAGCAAAAGAAGCCCTTCAATTCGTAAAACAAAAAATTGAAAGTGCTAAGTGGTTCATAGACGCTATTCAACAAAGAAATCAAACGCTAATGATTTGTATGGAAGCGATTCTTACCATGCAACGCGAATTTTTTCTTTCTGGGGACGAAACAAAATTGAAGCCCATGATCTTGAAAGACATTGCCGATCGCGTAACCATGGACATTTCAACCATTAGCCGTATGGCGAATAGCAAATACATTCAAACGCCTTATGGAACATATTTGTTGAAATACTTCTTTGCGGAAAGCCTTTCAACCGACGAAGGAGAAGAGGTGAGTTCAAGAGAGGTGAAACAAATTCTGAAAGATGCAATAGGTGCAGAAGAGAAAAAGAAACCCCTCACAGATGAAAAATTAGGTAAATTGCTCAACTCAAAAGGATACAACATTGCGCGCAGAACGGTTGCTAAATACCGCGAGCAATTGGGAATTCCGGTTGCTCGATTAAGAAAGGAAATGTAATGAAAGAAAAGTTTATAATTCAATTTTCGAAATTCCTTTCTTTGATTTTCCACCCCCTTGGAATGCCAATGGTAATCTATCTTTTGGTGCGATGGATTGATCCTTACTACATCGCACCGGTTGAAGCTGATTACTTCGTTTTCTTGCTGCTTGGCATTAACATCATAGCTCCCGCTGTAAGTATCGTTATCATGATCAAATTCAAAATGGTTTCTTCCATTGATTTGCATGATCGTAAAGAGAGATGGGCGCCGTATCTATTGGTTATTTTATATTACCTCTTGTCGTATGGCCTTTTAAGATATTACGGGCCAACACTACCTACAGAGGTGTTTTCATTTATTCTTTCGGTTATTGTTTCGCTCCTTCTTTCGCTTACAATTAATTTCTTTTGGAAGATTAGCGTGCACATGCTAGGTCAAGGTGGGGTGTTTGGCTCATTAATAAGTCTTAGCATCTTGCACCGTGCAGACGTTTCCATCATTATTATAGCGTGTCTTTTAATGTCTGCGCTAACCGGATTTTCAAGGTTAAGACTCAACGCGCACACCCACCAGCAAGTCTATGCTGGATTTGTTTTAGGTATGGTGTGTAACCTTGTTATTCTTTGCGGAGAGTGGTTTATTTAACCTGAGTTCTCGTCCAGTTCCAAGCGTGAGCTAAAGCGTCATCAATGGTTAGTTGACACTTCCAACCCATCTTCTTTTCAGCATAATCCGGAACAGCCCAAATGGCAGGAACGTCACCCGATCGTCTTCCAGTAATTTCTACATTCAATGAAACCCCGTTTATCTTTTGAAAACGGTCCAAAACTTCTTTTACGCTGTATCCTTTGCCAACTCCTAAATTGAATATTTCCAATTTCGAATCTCTCGAAAGATTAAGCGCTAACACATGGGCCTTTGCAAGATCCACAACATGAATATAATCGCGAATACAAGATCCGTCTGGAGTGTCATAATCCTCTCCGAATACAAATAATTTAGCACGCTTCCCAGTTGCCACTTCGCACACCAAAGGAATTAAATTCGTTGGCGCATCGTTTGTTGATTCTCCAATTTTAGCGGAAGGGTGAGCCCCAACCGGATTAAAATAGCGTAACACAACAGATTGAAACGGAACGCCCTTCGCCGCTTCAAAAATTAGATCTTCACAATCTTGTTTTGTTTGGCCGTAAACGGAAGCCGCCGGCAATCGGGGAGTGCTTTCGCTAACCGGATTTATTTCCGGCGTGCCATAAACCGTGCACGAGCTAGAAAAAACAAATCGCTCTACCGAAAACTCTTCCATCAATTGCAACAAAACCTTGGTTGAACCAACATTGTTGCGCATATAGGCTTCCGGCATTTTTTGCGATTCCTCAACAGATTTGAACGCAGCAAAATGAATGACTGAATTAATTTTATAAGTTGAAAAAACACGACGCATCTCAGACTCGTCCGTGCAGTCTACTTGCTCGAAAGCAATCTTAACTCGCGTTAAATCTTCCAAACTGCTCAAACTACCAATCGTTGAGTTCGCCAAATTATCCACTATTACAGGAGAGTATCCGGCTGATATCAATTCTACAACCGTGTGCGAGCCTATGTAACCCAAGCCCCCTGTGACTAAAACCGTTTTGTTTTCCATAACTCCAGCAAAGATAGAAAGATAAAAAAACCATCTATTTGAAACCTTTGCTTTTATTCCCGCGTATTCAAGGAAAATTAGAAAATGATCGCATCTACTACTCCCCCATCAACATCTATAGATAAAAACAATCTTCTGCGTTTATTAAACGGAAACAATGAAATGATGGACACAGTTCTTCGTGAAATTTTTCAGAATATTCCTGCAAGTCTTACTGAAATTAATTCAAGTATAAAAAACAACGATTACTTGGGTGTGATTACCTTTGCCCCAAGAGTTAAAAGCGCTTTCTTTATGCTCGGAGAACCCCAATTGGCGCTTACTTTCCAAGCTATAGAAGATTCTGCGCGCATGGGAGAAATGTCTGAGGTAAAGTATCGTTTTGAGACAGTGTTCCACGAAACCATGGTGAAAATTAACCTCATTCAAGAAGTAGCTTAATCCTCCTTTCACAGAATATCCTTTCTTTTTATTTAAGTTTGTTGGTTCTTACTTTTCAATATGAAAATGAAACTTGAACTAGCAATGCAACTCTTAGTGTCGAATAAGCCCGCACAGCTCATTCGTCATTGCGGTATTGGCGATGGTATCATTGAATTGGAAGGTTCTCTTTTTTTAGAAGCTATTCAAAAGTTCGAAACGAATTACGAAAATTTAAACATTGAGAAATTCGTGCCTGCTTCCGGTGCTGCAACACGTATGTTCGCTCCTTTAAGCGGAGTAGATTTATTGAATCCGAACGACGAAGCAGAGTTCTTTTTTCTTCATTTACGCGACTTCCCCTTTTTCAATTCCATTCTACTCGATTTTGAAAAAGACGGATTGAATTACGATGAAGTAACGGGTATAGAAAGATACTCCCGCGTGTTGACTTTTCTTTTCAAAAATGGATACGCAACACTTCCTAAAGGTTCTGTTCCGTTTCACTCTTATGGAGAAGAAGAAAGAACCGCGTTTGCAGAGCATTGCATTGAAAGTTCCCACTACATGCAACAAAACGGGAATCATGAAATTCATTTCACCATTCCCGCCGAACATCGTTTACACATAGAAAATAACTTCCGCTCTTTTTTAGAAAATCAGCGCAAAAGCATTCAAAAAATTTCATTTAGCTCTCAAGATCCCGAAACACATATTCCTGCATTTGATAAAAATAACCTTCCTGCACATAGTGAAACCGGCGAAATTTTCTTGCGTCCCGCTGGGCACGGCGCTTTGCTTAAAAATTTACAAGAACTAAAAGGCGAATGCGTCTTCATTCAAAACATAGATAACATAACCGAGGCCTCGCATCACGCAGATGTCGCTGCGTACAGAAAATTAATGGGTGGAGTTCTTTTAAGTCTTATTGAAGAAAGAAACATGTTGCTTCACAATCTTGAGAATAACACCGACTACGCTGAAACACGAGCAGTTTCATTCCTTGAAAAATGGTTTAAGTCATCGAATGACAAAACATCTCTTTTTGAACAATTGAATAAACCTTTACGTGTATGCGGAATGGTAGAAAACACGGGAGAGCCCGGCGGCGGACCGTTTTGGGTGAAGGACGAAGATGGATTCGAAACGAAACAGATCATTGAGAAAGCACAGATCAACACGAACGACCCCGAACAACTTGCCGTTTTTGAAAAGTCAACTCACTTCAATCCAGTAGATCTGGTTTGTCATTTCTTAGACCACAACGGAAACAAATACAATTTGGAGGACTACCGAAACCCAACAGCCGCTTTGATTAGCGAAAAGCTTATGCTCGGAACGCGAACCAATGTGATTGAACTCCCTGGTTTATGGAATGGGAGTATGTGGGGTTGGAATACGGTCTTTGTTGAAATTCCGTCTCGTGTTTTTCATCCAGTAAAAACAGTAAACGACCTTCTAAGAAGCGGACATAAGCCGAAGGTTTAACTCAGGGTCCAAACATCTGAACAACCCGTCAATTCAGTCTCAGAGGCGTTCGAAGCAACAATAACTGTTTTGTTTTTCTTGCTTGAAATTACAAATTCCGAAAACCACTTTTCTGCTTCTTTATCAAGGTGTGCGCAGGGTTCATCCAAGAACACACATGAAACATCTGACAAGAGCGCCGTTCCCAACTTCACACGCTGTTTCATTCCACTTGAAAAATATTTCAGAGCCTTGTTGGCGTGTTTTTCAAGTTGAAGAATTTCCGGAATTTCTTTCACTGAATAAGAAGACTCGAAAGGTTTCAACCCATGCGTGAATTGAAGGTGTTCTAACAACGTAAAATCTTCGTAAAGGCCCATAGCAGGTGAGCAAATTGAGACCTGCTTCCAGATTTGGTCTGAAGGAATTCCCTCGTAAGTCACTAGGCCTTCAGACGCAGATAAGTACCCCGAAATAATTTGAACGAGTGTTGATTTTCCCGAGCCATTTTGACCTACAATTCCAATATGATCTCCAGAATGAAAGGTTCTATTCAGGTGGCGAAAAATGTATTTTCCACCGAACTTCTTTCCAATATCTTGAAGTTCTATTTGCACCTTTATGTGGTCTGTGCGCCTCGAACTACGCCCTTTTCAGAACGTTGAATGAAGGCGAGAACGATTTGTTTTTCATCTGAATCCGGAAACGAATCAACTATTTGCTTTACTCCTGCAACAACAGTGTTGTTGTGCACAAACAAAACTCTGTAAATATCTTCCAGTCTAGAAACCTGCTCGTCTGTATAACCTCGTCTACGAAGGCCAATGCTATTAACCCCAATGTAGCTCAATGGTTCACGGGCTACTTTAATAAATGGGGGAACATTCTTTCTAACCAAAGAACCTCCTGCAATAAATGAATGGTCTCCAATTTCAATGAACTGTTGCACAGCAACAACGCCTTCAATAACCACCCAATTTCCAATGGTAACGTGTCCTGCAATATTTGCCGAATTCGCAATAACACAATTATCTCCCACAAACGCATCGTGAGCTAAATGCACATAAGCCATAAGCAAACAGTTGCTTCCAACCTTTGTCGTCATGCGATCCTTTGTACCGCGGTTCAACGTGCAGCACTCGCGTATCGTTGTGTTGTCTCCAATCTCTACCGTTGTATTCTCACCCGCGAATTTTAAATCTTGAGGAATAGCAGAAATAACGGCTCCAGGGAAAATGCGGCAATTCTTTCCAATACGCGCACCATCCATTATGGTCACATTAGGACCAATCCAAGTTCCTGAACCAATAACAACATCACCATAAATAGTTGTGAAAGGGCCTATTTCTACGCCTTCACCAATTTTAGCATTAGGATGAATTTGTGCTAAGTTGCTCATGCTTTTTCTGGTGTTTGTGCTGGGGCTTTGTCTTTCACGACTTGCGCCAACATGGTTGCTTCGCCCACTTCCTTTCCATTTACATAAGCCACACCTCGCATATTAACCAACCCCCTTCGAATAGGAGATTCAAGTTTTAGATGGAAAATAAGCGTGTCACCTGGAATAACCTTTTGTTTGAATTTCACCCCATCTATCTTCATAAAATAGGTGCTGTATAACTCCGGTTCTTCCACTTGACTCAATGCAAAGATTCCTCCTACTTGAGCCATGGCTTCAATTTGCAGTACTCCTGGCATTACCGGATTGCCCGGGAAGTGCCCTTGGAAAAACGGCTCATTCAAGGTAATGTTCTTCAAGCCAACAATACTTTCGTTATCCATGGCAATTACACGGTCTACCAGCAAGAATGGATAACGATGCGGAAGCATTTTGCTGATTTGATTTATATCGAAAACAGTTTTCGATAAATCGAATGAAACCGTTGATTGACGTTTCTTGTCCCACGCTTTCAATACTTTCGCAAACGCAACATTTCCATGGTGCCCTGGTCTTGCGGCCAATATATGTCCACGTATGAATTTTCCTGTTAGGGCTAAATCACCAATAATATCAAGCAACTTATGACGAGCGGGTTCGTTTTCATATTGAAGTTTAATCGTGTTCAACACCCCAATTCCTTCAACCTTAACATCTATCTCTTCTCGACCCAACTCCTTCAAAATATCTTTTATCTGGCCCTCTGTATACTCCTTATCCACCATAACAATGGCGTTATCCAAGCTTCCGCCTTTAATAAGACCGTTCTTTGCCAAAAGCTCCAACTCTCTTAAAAACACAAATGTTCTACACTTTGAGATCTCACTTGAAAATTGGCCTAGATTATACATTTGCGCATGCTGTGTTCCCAGTATCGGGGAGTTGTAGTCAACCATTACGGTTACTCTGTATTCCCCGCCGTTCGTAGGAACCGCCAACATTTCAACCCCTTTCTCTGTATCTTCAAAAGCTATGTTTTCGTCTAATACAATGTACTTTCTTTCTGCATTTTGATCTTCAAATCCACATGCCTCTATGGCTTCTACAAAAGGCCACGCGCTACCATCCATAATAGGAATTTCCGGTCCTGTAATCTGAAGAAGGGCATTGTCTACAAAGCTTCCATAAAGTGCGGCTAAAACATGTTCTGTTGTATACACTCGTGCGCCATTTTGCTCCAGAGTTGTTCCTCTCTGGGTTCCCACAACACGATCGCAATCAGCATCAATTGTTGGTGAACCCTCTAAATCTACTCGTTGAAATTTATAACCATGATTTTCCGGCGCTGGACAAATGGTAAGTGTTACGGGCTCTCCGGTATGCAGGCCAACTCCATTAAATACAATTGGCCCCTTTACTGTTCTCTGTTTTGAAGACATGCTGCAAAATTAGTGTGAATTCATAGGTAATTCACTTGATTTTTCGAATTGATTCTTACTGATTATTTGCGTATCGACTGAATAATAGCATCTGCCATTTCTCTAATTTCTTTCTCTGAAATTTTCTTCTTCTCTACCACCTTCAAACGCACAACAGCAAAAACACTTGAAAGAACTTGTTCAAATTGAAAAGCAACATTCATTTTTTTGAATTTCGTTGTTTTCTGACCCTCCTTCAACAACGCGGTTAATGCAGAAAAGGCATCTTCCATTTCTTTGTTCTTGCTATACAAAGGCGAGTTTCTGTATTGAATAACTGCCAAATAGCGCAATGGTGAGGTAGAAAAATACCCGTACAGGGCTAGCCAAGCCTGCGTCAGACGCTGAACCTCTTTCCCTTTAACCGAGAGCGATTCATGCAGCGCACGGGCCGCCTCTGTGCACGTTTCAACATAAAGACTCTCAAAGAGGTCTTCCTTACTTGGAAAGTGATGGTAAATTGTCCCTACCGCAACGCCTGAAAGCTTTGCTAATTCTGACATTGGAGAAGCGTGAAAGCCCCCGTTTGAGATTAATTTAAGGGCTGTGTTAACAACCTTGTCTCTTCTTGAAATTTCTTTTGCCATAACCGAATGTTCGTTCGGTCAAAGATATTTCCTTTTCTAAATCGCTCCGTTGAAACTTTTCACCAATGGCTTTTTAATAAAGAAGAAATTACTAAACTTGCAGAACTAAATTTTGAACAAATGTCAATACAAGAAAGAATCAACGAAGATTTGAAATCAGCCATGAAAGCTGGAGAGAAAGACAAGCTAATGGCATTAAGAGATATTAAGAGCAAGCTACTTCTTGAAATGACCAAAGACGGAGGAGACGGGGCGGTAGATGATACAAAATCCATTGCTATCTTGAACAAACTATTCAAGCAGCGTCAAGAGTCTATTGAAATTTATAGAACTCAAAACCGTCCTGACCTTCTTGAAGAAGAACAATTACAGGCCAATGTTATTGCTGCTTATTTGCCTGCGCAATTAACACCTGAAGAACTTGAAGTCGAAATCAAACAGTTCATTGCTCAAGTAGGCGCAACTTCTCCAAGTGATCTTGGAAAAGTAATGGGTGTTGCTTCAAAAGCCTTAACCGGTAAGGCAGATGGAAAAGCAATTTCGGAAACCGTGAAGAGACTTTTAAGCTAGTTCATGAACGTCATTGGTCGCAAAACCATTATTCATCTTCCCCAATTGAAAGGGGTAAATGTTCGAGCGAAAATAGATACGGGTGCCTTTCGTACAGCCGTTCATTGCGAATCTTGCACAATCAAAGAGATTAATGGAAAAGAAGTTTTGGAAGTGACTATTCAATGGGAGTCAGGGAACCCTGTTGTGCTTCATTATAAAAAATTCCAAAAAAGGACAATAAAAAACTCATTTGGACAAACGGAAGAGCGGTATTGTGCTCGAACACTCATTTTGATTCACAAAAAGAAAATTCAGGCTGAAATTTCATTTACGAATAGATCCGGAATGCGCTACCCTGTGCTGCTTGGAAGAAAAACGATTGGGAAAAAGTTCTTAGTAGATGTCTCGTTGAAGAGTTAAAAAAAAGAGGCCGCCTCTCCCAAAACGACCCCTTTTTAGAATCACCCTTTTTCATACAAGATGAAAGAAGAATGAAAAACTAAACCTTACCTATTTGAAAAAATCTACTCTTTGTTTTATAGGGAGAGTAAAACTTTTGAATGTTCTCTACAGCATTCATAGGGTTATACCCCACGTGTTAAATAAAGGTTACGTTTTTTTATTGTTATTTTTGAATTGCCCTATTTCATTAGGAAAACCATGACTGAACGAGTAAACGCATACGTGCTTTCTAGCAGAAAATTCAAAGATTCACTTCGTTTGGCGCATGTGTACACGTTAGAATATGGCATTCAAACCTTTTTATTTCGGACAGGAAAAAAAGGAGAAAACATTTCTTTCTTTCAACCCCTAAATGCCATTCAGTTTTCAGGGAAAAAATCAGATGGAAAACTGGAAATAGCGAAAGACATGAGCCTCAATGAGATATACTCAAGCATTCCATTTCAAGTTGAAAAAACAACAGTTGCACTCTTTATATCAGAATTCCTTTATCGATGCCTGCCCGAACACTACGCAAACGAAGAGGTGTTCGAGCTTATAAAAAAGACAACACAACGACTCGATCATGTTGAAAAAACAGGGACTCTACCCATTCACTTCATTGCCCAATTCGCTTTAGAGATGGGTTTCCTTAGCGACGATTACGAGCTCTCTTTCGAAAATAACCGAAGCGATGAGGCCCAACTTCACAAATCCCTAAAACTTTTCATCTCCACTCCTATCGAAACTGAAGTCGTGAGTACCTTGAATCGCGATCAGCGTAAGTCTCTTCTCGAAGAACTTATTGCCTTTTGTTCTTCACATCTCGACACTTCCATTCGGTTGAATTCGTTGGAAATGTTTCACGAAATTTTCGATTAAACTTCTGTTATCTTCGCAAGGAAATGAGGTTCGCAGATATCATTGGGCAGAGAGACGTAATTGACCGCTTGCGCAAAGCAAAAGCGGAAGATCGTATTGCGCATGCGCAACTGTTTCTTGGGCCTGAAGGGTCTGGAAATTTAGCTGTTGCATTGGCCTACGCGCAATTTATTAATTGCCCGAATGCCTCCGCAGAAGATTCATGCGGCACTTGCCCAACTTGTAAAAAAAACACCTCCTTTCAATTCGCCGATCTTCATTTCAGTTTCCCGTATTTCACCAAACCAAATAGTAAAGAAACCATATCAGATGATTACGGCGCAGAATGGCGAAACCGATTGCTCCAATCTCCCTACTTCGGCACTGAAGACTGGATGAAAGAATTATCGAAGGATAACAAAAATCTCCTTTTTACGGTTCATGAAGCGGCCAATATTGTAAGAAAACTTTCTTTGAAATCTTTCGAGGGAGGGTATAAAGTTATGATCATTTGGATGGCTGAAATGATTGGTGAAGGAGTTGCGAACAAGCTTTTGAAAATTGTTGAAGAGCCGCCCGCAAACACCTTGTTTTTCTTTGTTGCAAATTCTTCGGAAAACATTCTGAATACTATTCTTTCTCGTGTTCAAGTCATTCAAGTTCCTAAAATAGACGAAGCGTCTATTTCTTCGGGGCTAAAGAATTTGGGGGTAGACGAACAGAAAATTCCAGATATTGCTCATTATTCCGATGGAAGTTGGGATATAGCGCTACGACTAAGAGACAACAACGACCCCAATGAATTCTTGGCTATGCAATTTCAAAACTGGATGAGGCACTGCTACTCTAAAAACGTTCCTGCCCTGCATGCTTGGTCTGAGAAAATGAATGACTTAACACGTGAAGATCTAAAGCATTTCATCTTGTATGCCTTAGACCAAATGCGTCAAAACTTAGTGTTGAATTATACTTCTGAAAGCATTTCTCGTTTTACTTCAAGTGAAAGGGCGTTTGCAAAAAAATTCTCTCCTTTCATTAACCACTTGAACATAGAAGAAATTATGTTTGAATTAGAGTCCGCTCATCGGAGCATCGGGCAAAACGCAAACAATAAAATTCTTTTCTTCGAACTGTCGATGCGTATATTCCGATTACTCAATCGAAAAGAAAAAGCATAAAAAAACACCTCCGAAGAGATGTTTTATTTTTGAGGTCCCGAGCGGATTCGAACCGCTGTACGAGCTTTTGCAGAGCTCTGCCTAGCCGCTCGGCCACAGGACCCTTGCGAATGGCAAATATACATTCATTATTGAATAATCCATATCTTTTCAATACTCTTCCTGCCAAATAATTGTATTTTCGCTGAAAACTTGTCTCATGAATAAAAAAGTTGCCATCATTGTTATAAGCGTATTAGGCGTTATCTGTCTTAGCCTTGCATATTGGGTGAAAGTCAGTCGGGACCGCATTGTTACTTTAGAAAATAGCATGGGCGCTTTGAATGTTCTTGCCATGGACGCGGCTAATGCCACCCCAGAACAAATTATTGAATTATATAAGTTGGCTGAAGATTCGTTAACAAGCATGAAAATGATGTACGATACTCTAACAACGGATAATACAGAAATGATGGCGCAAATTGTAGCGCAACGAACTCAGATTGAAGGTCTCTTAAAACGCGCGAAAAACAAAGATTACGACATTAAAAAACTTCTTGCTGAAACGCAAACATTGCGAAACATCATGAAAGGTTATATTCATCAAATCGACTCGCTTCAAACAGACAACGACCGCCTATTTGCGGAAGGTCAACAGGCTAAACAACAAGCCGTGGCTGCAGAAACGAGAAGCAAAACATTAGAGACAGATCTAAACTCGGCAAAAGAAATTGTTAAAGCGGGGTCCGTGCTTTCAACCGGCAGTTTCTCGGCTACGGGTGTCTTTTCAAGAAACAGTGGTGCCGAAGCAACGACAGATCGTGCAACAAAATCTACCATGATAAAAACATCTTTCACATTACGTGAAAATAGAATTGTTAACGCTGGTAGAAAAACGCTTTATCTAAAAGTTATTGGACCAAACGGCAATACACTCAGCGGGAAAAGTGGTGGTAGTTTCACGGCCACAGGACAAGCAGATACATTCGGGGCCTCACGTGAAATTGATTATCAAGGTGCCGATACCGATGTAAGTATTTATTTCACTCCTAACTCTGCTTTGGAAAAAGGATCTTATCGCCTAGAAATTTACGAGGGTGGTAATTTAATTGGAAAATCAGAAGTCGTTCTTAGATAACACTATGAAAAAAGCCCTGAAAATTGCACTAATCACTTTCGGGTCAATAGCTATTCTTATTGGATTGCTGTATGTAACCGGAAACGGTTACCTGCCTCGCGGTATTTACTGTACTTACCTCCACGGCAAGAGTAAACCCGATATCGACGATCTGCAGCTTTTCCATACGAGAAAAATAAACAGCGGAGTTGCTGTAAATCTTCCTACGAAATTAAATGTGTTGTCGAATGAAAATGTTGCGTTTTTAAACTCAACAGAATCTGAAGCATTTTTAGTTTTTAAGAACGATTCGCTTGTGTCTGAATGGTACGGGAGTTATGGCGCTGACTCTGCGCATTGGAATTCTTTTTCCATGTCGAAAAGTGCTATTTCGCTGCTCATTGGGTGCGCACTTCAAGACGGAAAAATTTCTTCTCTTCAAGACCCTATTTAAAAATATATTCCATGGAACTGTAAAGAAGTTTCCCTGGAACAACTCCTGCATATGAGCAGTGGAATTCCTTTCGGTGAAAGTTATAACAGCCCTTTCGGGTATATGGCTAAGGCTTATTATGGAAGCGATTTAAAGTCTATTACAGCACCCTTTCAAGTTGAACAAACGCCAGGAACCTATTGGTCTTACGAAGGCGGAAATACAGTGTTGTTGGGAATGGTCCTTGAAGCTGCAACACAAAAGAAAATTTCGAATTATTTCGAAGAAAAAATATGGTCTAAAATAGGGGCGTCGTCTC
>CANIBZ010000021.1 GCA_947466425.1 Flavobacteriales bacterium | reverse complement strand
TTGGTTACGCGCTCTTGTAAACGACATGAGTTTAACCTATGTAAGTGCCATTAAAAAACTAAGCAAGACACAAGCCATTGGAGGATCTCTTCGCTATTTCACTTTAGGAAATATTACTTTCACGGATGAAGTAGGAACCAACATTATGGATTTCCGACCGGCTGAATTTGCATTAGACTTGGCTTACTCTCAAAAACTTTCTAAGAAATTTTCTGGAGGAATAGCTCTTCGTTACATCAACTCGAATTTAACTGGAAGAACGAATTTACAAGGAGCTGAAAGTCGCCCTGGCCAATCGGTAGCAGTAGATATTTCAACTTTCTACACCAACGACAAGATTAAGATTGCCGGACGCAAATCACAATTGAATTGGGGATTGAACATTTCGAACATTGGTGCGAAAATGAGTTACACCAATTCAGACAATCGCGATTTCATTCCAACCAATTTGAGATTGGGAACTGCGATAACAACGAATCTTGATGACTACAACAAGCTTACTTTTTTGTTTGACTTGAATAAACTTTTAGTTCCGTCACCACCCATATACAACAACGGTGGGGATACCATTATTTCAGGATTCAATCCGGTTGTAGGTGTTGCTACTGGCATGATTCAATCATTTCACGACGCTCCTGGAATGTATGATCCGCAGACGGGTTCTATTGTGGCTGGAAGTAAGCTTCGCGAAGAAGTTCGTGAATACAATATTGCAACAGGAATGGAATACGATTTCGCGAAACAATTTGCTATTCGTTTGGGTTATTTCCACGAGCACTACAGTAAAGGAAATCGTCAATTCATAACATTCGGTGCTGGTCTTCACTACCAAGTGTTAACCATTGACATGAGTTATTTGGTAAGCACTACCCAACAAAACCCGTTGGCAAATACATTGAGATTTAGTCTGCGTTTCAGCGTTGGTGCTAACTCAAAAATTTCTGAACCTGTAGAATAATGAAGATTCGCGTAGGGTTTGGATATGACGTTCATCAATTGACCGAGAACCGTGAATTGTGGCTCGGTGGCGTTCAGATTCCACACGACAAAGGAGCATTAGGACACAGTGATGCAGATGTTCTTTTACACGCGATTTGTGATGCGCTCTTGGGCGCTGCGGGAAAACGAGACATTGGATTTTATTTCCCGGATACTTCTTCTGAATTCAAGAATATTGATTCGAAAATTCTTCTTCAACGTACCATTCAAGTATTGAAAGACGACGGATGGAAGGTTGGAAACATAGATTCTACGTTGTGCATGGAACGTCCAAAGATTATGTCTTTCGTTCCAGAAATGAAGAAAGTCATTTCTTCGATTTGCGAAATTGAAGAAGGAGATGTGAGCATTAAAGCAACGACTTCAGAGAAAATGGGTTTTGTTGGAAGAGAAGAAGGTGTGAACGCTTATGCGGTTGCGCTGATTCAAAAAGACTAAGCCCAAACTTTTGTTCCTTCGGAACAATTCTTACAGATATCTATTTCCTTTCTTCCTTTTAGCAGTTGTTTTCGAAACGCCGAATAGGTCTTACCCTTCCAAATAGATTTAAAATCTTCCTTCGAAAGATTGCCCATTTCATGCGTTGCATCTTTGTCGAAACAACACGGAACAACCTTTCCATCCCAGGTTACCACTGCCCCACTCCACATGCGCCAGCAGTGATTGTCTAACGAAGATTTCACCATAAACTTTCCATTCGAAAGACGCTTGTAACGGCTGTATTTTTCTATGGTCGGAATAAGAGGGTTGCCGTTCTCATAATCATACACCTGCGCCGTCTTAAAGCGAATTTCATCGACTTTATATTCATTGGCCAGTTGTTTCGCTTCTTCAATTTGATGCTCATTTGGGCGAACCACTAGGAATTGAAATATGATATGCGGAGTTCTTGATTTGTGATTTTTTCTTGCCTCAACCAAATGCTTGGTGCCGTCTAAAACCTTCTGCAACAAGCCGTGGACGCGGTATTGCTCGTAGACTTCTTGTGTAGTTCCGTCTATAGAAATAAGAATTCTATCGAGACCAGAGTGCACAATTTCTTCGGCTCTCTTTTCTGTAATGAAATGTGCGTTAGTGGAGGTGGAAGTGTAAATTCCTTTGAGTGAAGCCTTCGAAATAAAATCTAAAATATCGTTGTGAATGAAGGGCTCACCTTGAAAATAAAAATTCAAGTAGCTGAGTGTTGGAGCAAGTTGTTCCAACCAGCGATTGAAATTTTCAGCTTTCAAATTCCCCGTATCTCTTGAGAATTGTTTCAGTCCCGATGGACATTCGGGACAACCGAGGTTGCAAGCTGTAGTTGGTTCTATGCTCAGCGAAATGGGCATTCCCCAAGGATTTACTAATTTGAATACCCGCGAAAAATAAAATCCCATATAAATAAGCAAAGCGTTTGTTAGACGCTTTGCAGTTATAGTTTTTTGAATGAACCGAAGGAATTCCTTCATTTCATTTTAGAATTTAGCTCTACTCTTTTTCACTTTCGATAATGAATCGACTTTCTCTTGCCCAAGAATTTTGACTAAAGAATCGCGAACCTTCATCTGCGCTTCATAAGCTTCTTTCTTCCCGCGCTCTTCTTTCATTAATTCAAGAAGTCCAACATTTTTCAAAGCCGCTTCATGCGCAGCGCGCATATTCTTCGCAGCCTCTGAACCTGGAACAAACGCTTCCATGTCTTTCACCAGTTCTTCGTTAACGAAAGCACTCATTTGCATTTTTCGCTCAAGGGTTTTCTTCTGTGCCGAAGTTAACGATTCGTAATAATCGAGCATTTGATTGTTCAATGCGAAAACACGCTCTGCTAATTTTGTAGCCGTTTGAAGGTCCCCTGCTTTGAACAATAGCTCAGCAGTCTGCCACATAATTTGTGGTTGATCGTAAGGCGCATTCTTTTCAGGAAGTGAATTGATCGATTTGTTCAACACAGCAACTGCCTTGTCCATCTTGTTTTCAATGATGAACTGTTCTGCTAGGTTGTTCATTTGCATGCGCAAGTTGGTTACCATGCGACGGTTGTTCTCATCGAGATAGATGTCTTTCGTATCGATATTTCCCCATTGGAATTTATTCATTACGTTTTCGTACATTAACCCAGCAGCTACACCGCCCGACATGTTATCGCGATCGTAATCGGTGTGGTAAATCGGCGTTAATCTGTAAGCCAGCCCTTCCAACTGGAAGTATGGTTCAAGACCCATATAGGCCTCAGAACCTGTAGTTACTGCAAAGTAAATTGGTCTCTCCCAGTTGTTGTGAACGATTAAATCCATAACCATCAATTGCGCTTTCGTGATGAACTGACGAGGACTCTCTCCGTCATCATCCATAAGTGCAAAAGTTAGATTGTTCACTAACGAATCGTTAGCTCCAACATACTGACTGAACTTCGCTTGGTTCTCTTTCGACACTGCGTAAGAGAATTGATAGTTCGGCATAACGCTGAATTTCTTGTAACCGAAGTCTTGAATTTTCGAATCGTCCAGGCAATAAGCAAGCGCCTCATCCAGAGGGGTAAGCGCGGTGTCTGAATTAAGAACAATTAGGTCACGCGTACCTTGACGGTATTTGAATTCAGGTACAGAAAACGGCACCGGAGCACTTTCGTACTGGCGGCGCTTCATTTGATCGATATACCAGTCGGTATTCAATAAGGAAAGATTCACCACACGAACGTCTGTTCGAACACCTTCTACTTCTTGCGCATACCACAATGGGAAAGTATCGTTATCACCGTTGGTGAAGATGATTGCGTTGGGCTGAAGCGAATTCAGATAGTTCTTCGCCATGTCAATACCTGTTCTGCGATCTGAACGATCGTGATCGTCCCATCCTTGGGCAGCCATTAAAATAGGCGCTGACAATGAAACTAAGAATGCCACTCCGGCTAATGCCGCAGATGGAATGTTCTTCAAGATTAACTTCAACCAGAAATAAATTGCAGTAACTCCTAGACCAATCCATATGGCAAATGCATAGAACGAACCAGCGTATGCATAGTCGCGCTCACGCGGCTGAAGAGGTGTTTGGTTCAGATAAACTACAATTGCGAATCCGGTTAATACGAACAAGAGTCCAACAACAATGAAGTCATTTCTGTGACGAAGCAATTGATACACCAATCCGAGCAATCCAATTAAAAGCGGAATCATGTAGTATGAATTGTTCGCTTTGTTGTTCTTAGATAACTCTGGAACAAACTCTTGATTTCCTAAACGCGCTTCATCGTAGAAACCAATACCTGTTTTCCAGTTACCGTCTATGAAATCTCCGTGACCTTGCGTATCGTTTTGTTTCCCTGCGAAATTCCACATGAAGTAACGCCAGTACATCCAATTCACTTGGTAACTGAAAAAGTAGCTCATGTTCTGCCCAAACGTTGGAGTACGTTTTAGATCTTTCAGGTCAGCCCAAATTTTATATTGCTGAATGTGGCTTCCTTGGCTGCTGTACATGCGGGGAAACACATGAGATTGCGCGTAGTTCGGCTCAGTAGCTTTCTTCTCGCCCGTTTCCAAATACTCTTCAACTACCTTCAATTTCTGACCGTTGTTGCTGGAAACATACTGCTCTGCTTCGAATCTATTCTTGAAGGAAATGACTAACTTGTTTTTGTTGCTGTCTTCGCGAACACTGTATGATTTCACATACACTTCGTTTCCGTCTAAATAAGGTTTGGTCTTCACCTGTGGGGTATTGAAATACTGTCCGCGAAGAAGAGGACGGTCACCGTATTGTTCACGATTCATGTATGACACCAAAGCGAAGAAGTTGTTCGGTTTGTTTTCATTCATTGGCGTATCGGCCTGCGAGCGAATTACAATTGTTGCAAATGTTGTATAGCCAATAAGAGCCACACCAATACTCCAAGTAAGTGTATTAATAGCTACCCAGCCGAGTTTTTTCGAATAGATAATTAACGACACTATACCAGCAATTAATAATACCCCGTAGAAGAACACTCCTGTATTGAAAGGCATTCCAAGCGTATTGGTGAAGAAACGTTCAAACCAAGCTGCAATTTGAATAGACCAAATAAGAATTACGGTTTGCATTAAGAATAACAATCCAAGCGCAACTCCTGAAGTGATTGCAACTCCCTTCCATGAGAATGGATATTTCTTGAAGTAGTATACGAAACAGATTGCAGGAATAGCCAACAAGTTCAATAAGTGAACGCCGATAGACAATCCCATGAGGTATGCGATTAGGATGATCCAACGCAAATTGCTTGGCTCATCGGCTTCACTTTCCCACTTCAAAATTGCCCAGAAAACAACTGCTGTGAATAACGAAGACATTGCGTATACCTCACCTTCAACAGCACTGAACCAGAATGTATCGCTGAATGTGTAGGCGAATGCTCCGATTAAACCGGCTGCGAAAATAATTAGGTTCTTGTTGTCGTTGCTATCGCCGTCTTTATCAACCATCTTCTTCGCTAAGTGCGTAATGGTCCAGAAAAGGAACATAATGGTTGCTCCAGAAGAAACTGCTGAAAGAGAATTGATCGCATAAGGAACATTCTCTACTCCAACAAATGCTGAGAACAAACGTGCAATAAGCATGAACAAAGGCGCCCCTGGAGGGTGACCAACTTCCAGTTTATAAGCCGAGGCAATGAACTCTCCACAATCCCAGAAAGGCATTGTTGGTTCGAGGGTCATCATGTACACGGCGGTTGCTGCCATAAACATGAACCAACCTAAAATAATGTTTGCACGTTGAAACGAAATCATATTCTTAATTTGAAGTGAGGCGAAGATACATTTTTTTTACACGCGTTCTTGACACAATTCCACTAAAACTGAATTGCTACTTTTCGGGTGAAGAAAGGCAATAAGCTTATTATCGGCCCCTTCTTTCGGAGCTTCTTGAATCATGGTAAAACCTTCTGATTTCAAGCGGTCTATTTCAGCATAAATATCTTGAACTTCGAAAGCGATGTGATGCATTCCTTCTTTGTTCTTTTCTAGAAATTTTGCAATGGCACTGTCAGGAGAAGTGGCTTGAAGCAATTCTATTTTCGATTCTCCAACTTGAAAGAACGACGTGATAACATTCTCCGATTCAACGCGCTCTTCTTTGTAGGGCTTAACGCCGAGTAAGGCAGAAAAAATCTCGTTAGAGGCAGCAATGTCTTTCACTGCGATGCCGATGTGTTCAATTTTCATAAAACAATTAATTATACAGATGAAGATATCCGGTAACCGAATTGAAGTCTGCGTTGTACTGCAACAAATTGTAGTTTGCAGGACCGTTGATGAGACTGCCGTCTGACAGCAACCACTTGCTTCCCGAGCAAGTGTCTGAAACGGTTACATTGTCGGTGTTTACTTCAACATAGCAAGGATTATCGGGATTGTGCGTGCTTCTAGCGTCGAAGACTGAGAACACATCAAGGTCGTTTCGATAAATAATTAAATCAACTGTATTACCGTTGTAATAAACCCATCCTGTTGGAACCGTTAAATCGAAAAACGCAGGTTCGAAGATATTTACATTAATAGAAAAAGAAATTTGATTCAGCATTTGACTTCGGTCTGTGCACGAATGCATAGGCACGAACAAAAGTCCCAAGAATAAAAATCCGGCAACGAGCTTTTTCAACTTATCCATTCAAAATATTTTTTTTCGATTCGGTTGGAACAAATTCCTTCATGTAGAAAGGTTCAATTTGCGCCATATGTTCTTCAAATTTAGTGGAAGAATTTGGCAATAAACCAACAAAATGTTTTGCGCTTGGTGTAATGTTTTCCATTTGATCTTCTTTCCACATAAAATCCTTCACTTTAAACGCAGCATCTCCAACAAAAATTGCTTTTTCAATTCCGAGATTGGCTCGCCATTCTTCATTCAGCGTAGCGAATGACCAGCTTCCATTTGCAAAAACATAGGCCTCGTTTCTTCGGGCATCGATTAAAGCGACAGGGGTAAAACCGTTTTCACTTCCAACCGAATTAACCAAAAGTTCTCCTGTTGTTATGGGTATCAATCCGATGTTCAAGGCGTACGCTAATCCTTTCGCTGCGGTGACTCCAATGCGCAAACCGGTGTATGAACCCGGGCCAATTCCAACTGCGATTCCAGTTAAATCGGTTGGCTTTTGATTGTTGCGATCTAGCAAATCTTTCATCATTTGATGCAGCGCTTCTGCGTGAACGAATTCAGTTTCTTCGCGCTCAAAAACATCGACAAGAACATTGTCTTTGATGAGTGCAACACTGCAATTCCGCGTAGCGGTTTCCAAACACAAATACATTATTTCTTCTCCTCTAACTTAATCTTATCGCTGTTCGCAAGATCTTTCGATAAGAGTTCATAAGGACCTGTAACAATTTCTTCTCCTTCATTCAATCCTTTTGTAATCTGAATAAAAGTGCCGTCCTGAATGCCTGTAGAAACTTGTTTCATTTCAACGGTATTGTCTGTTTTCTTAACGAAGACGACGGTTAATGAAATATTATTTTGAAGGGAATCTGCGCGTGTTGTGACAGAAGCTGTTGGAACCGCTAGAGCTTGACTGGCTTCGTCTGTGTGAATTTTCACTGTGGCACTCATGCCTGGTTTAAACGGCGAATTATTTTCTGAATTTCCATTTACACCTGCATAGGATTCTTTCACAATTCTGACTTTCACCGAGAAGTTCGTTACTTGCTCTGTGCTTGCGGCTAGGCCTTGCCCAGCGTTCAAAGCGGAATAGCCCACTTCGGTTACAACACCTTTGAACGTTTGATCGCTGAAGGCGTCTATCTCAACGTCTGCTGTATCTCCGACTTGAACATGCACGATGTCTGTTTCGTTCACTTCCAAATCGATTTCCATTTCATTCAAAACAGAAACCTTCATGATTACGTCGCCGCTCATCATGTTGTTGCCGAGAACAGTTTCTCCGAGTTCTTTTGCCAGAGCGGTTACTGTTCCTGAAATAGGTGCAACAATGGTTGTTCTTCTTAAGTTTTCTAGCGCTTCGCTCTTTCCGGCGTCTGCGCTTGCTATGGAGAAATTGGCGCTGTGCACACTTTCTTCAGCGGCTTCCACTTCGGCTACTGAAGATTCTAATGCACTGCTTGCATTGTCGTATTCAGCTTGAGAGATTGCTTTTTGCTCGATCAATTTTGAGAGTCTAGCAAGGGTTGTTTCCTGCAAACGTTTTTGTGCTTTCGCTTGTGTTAAGCGTGCTTTCGCGCTAGACAAATTACTTTTCGCTGTGTTCAAAGCAGCTTCGGCGCGGCTCAATGCTGATGTGTATAAATCTGGATTGATTCTGACAAGCAACTGTCCTTTCTGCACGTAATCTCCTTCTTTCACGGGCAGTTCAACAATTTGCCCGGAAACTTCCGACTGAATTTTCACTTCCACAGATGGCTGTACTTTTCCGCTTGCGGCAACCACTTCACTTAAATCTCTCTTCTCTGCCTTTCCAAGTGTTACCACTTTTGCATCGCCTGAACCGAAAATCATAGGCAATACAACGACCGCAATAATCACAACGATTACTGAAATCCAGATCCATCTTTTTTTGTTTTTCATGGTTGTGACATTAGAGGGACTCCCATGTAGAAGTCAATTATTTTTCGTTTAAAAATCCAATCGTATTTACTTCGAACAAAATTCGATTCTGCTTGCTGCAAACGGTTGCGCGCATCGAGGTATTCAGACATTCCAACAACTCCTTGATTGAATCGAAGTTCGTTCCAATCGAACGCCAGGTGACTTGCCTCAACTGCTTTTTGCGTGGCTTCGTAGTTGGCTTTTGCGCGTGTGACATCGAGATACGCTTTGCGCACTTCTTGTTCCAATTGCACTTTGGTTTGTTGAACAGAGAGCTCTTTGTCTGCGCGAGTTAATTCTGCCCGCTTGATATTTACATCGTTTGAAAATCCATTGAACAATGGAATGGTCAAGCTGAAGAAAAGCGATTTGTTCACGTTATCGTGGAGCTGATTACCGAAAGGCTTGGTCGCATAATCGCTAGTCGTATAAACAGGCTGCGGAAAAGAGAACACGTATTGTCCACTTCCGAACACTTGTCCAATGGGATAAGACAATGAATCTGGAGAACCTGTTAGCACCTTCGATGCACCTGAATATCCAGAGCCGTATGAATAGCTCATGCTTAATCGGGGCGACATTCCTCCTCTTGCTATGTTCAAGTTGAGGTTGCTCGATGCCAATGATAGCTCAGCTGATTTTATTTGCGGAAATGTAGCGAGCGCATTCTGAACACATGCTGTTAAGTTGGGAATTTCCTGAGCAAAATTGAATGCCGAAGGATCTGCTTGAATACTAAAATCGCGCTGTTCTTGCTCTGTAAGCTGCATCAATTGTGCAATGTCTAAAATAGCAGATTGTACGTTATTTCCGGCTGAAATATAATTCGCTTCGTCCGAAAACAATTGTGCTTCAATGTCGCGAAGACTTCCCTCGGCGGCGCTTCCAGCGTTCACAAGATCGGTGATGCGTTTCACTTGCTGCTTGGTGCGATTAAGAGTAAGTTCCGATGATGCCTGGAGCTCTTTGGTTAATAACACATTCAAGTATGCCACAGAAACTTGAAGGGCCAATTGATTGCGCTGATAATCGAAGGTGAGCAATTGAGCGCGGGTATCTACTTCTGCCTTCTTGTATTGATTTACATTTTGCAAACCGGAAAATAGGGTCACACTTGTTGAGAGTCCCAAGCTGTTACTTTGGATACGTTGCGTTGCGAACTGATTGGTGAACGGGTCAATTCGTTGCCCCCAGTTGTAACCGTGAGATACTTGTCCGTTCAAGTTGGGAAGAAAACTACCCAAGGCTTGTTCTTGGTTCAGTTTGGTTTGTTCAAGTCCGAGATTGTTTCTTTTCAAGCCAATATTCCGTTCGATAGCTGTGCCCACGCATTGTTGCAAAGTCCATTGAGCATGAGAAAAATGACTTCCTAAAATGACTAAGAAAACAAGGAAACAACGCTTCATAAATCTTCGAAAATTTCCAAACATCACAAGACATTTGGTATTCAAAGGTAATTGAAGTTCTTTTAATTCGCTTTGAAGAAATTAGCGATTCGCTTCCTGAAAAACACGATTGCCAAAACCGCAAGAAGGGTGTAAGGAATCAGCATTAAATAAAGTATTCCTGTGTTCAACCCTTCGGCCAAACTTCCGGAAGAATTCTGACTTGCCGTTTCAGCAGTAGCCTTGCACATGGCGCATTGCGCGTAGGTGGCGACATTCAACGCTAAGAAAAACACTACAACGAAAAGCTTTTTCATGTTCATTTGTAAAAAGGTGAAATCATGAAGTAAACAATAACACCTGTTACCGCCACATAAAACCATATTGGCCAAGTGTATCTCGCCAGTTTTTTATGCTCTGGAAATTCTGCAATCAAAGCTCTGTATGCCGTGAATAAAATGAAGGGAAGAATAATTGCAGCGAGCACGATGTGTGTGGAAAGAATTACCAAATAGAAACCTCTCATTGGGCTATCCTTCGGGAATTCAGTTTCTCCTGCGAACATGTGATGTCCGATGTAAGTCACTAAGAAAATCACACTCAAGAAAATAGCACCTTTCATTAACTTTTTGTGCAGTTCAAAGTTCTTTTTCTTAACGGCAATTAAGGCCGCAACAAGAAGAATAGAAACACTTCCGTTGATGAGTGCATTGGCTTTCGCCAACAGATGAACATCGAATCCCAAATCTACATCGGTGAATTTCAAGTAGCGCAAAGACACGACTACCAAGAATACAACTGCTGATACCAGATAGATTAGAGTCTTCGCTAGCTTATCGTTCTTTTTCAATTCTGCTTTCATGGTCTTATTTCTTAAGTAACAAATGTAAATCTGTAAACAACTGATCCACCGCTTTTGTTGAGGTTCCGTCGTAATATCCTCGAATTTTTCCTTCTTGATCAATCAATGCAATTTGATCGGTGTGAAAGAAACCACCTTGCGCGGTATCTGATGGGAAAGCCGTGAGTTTGTATCCTTCCTTGGCCTGCCAATAAATATCTTCTTCATTTCCAGTCACGAAATTCCAATTGGAAAAATCTGCTCCCATTCGATTGGCGTATAATTTCAGAGCTTCAGGCGTATCGTTCTTCGGGTCTACCGTATGTGATAGGAAGACTACTTGATCGTTTATGCCTTCAGACTTAACTGAATGTTGCAATCGGGCCATTTGGGAAGATAACATGGGGCAAATACTGGTGCAGTTAGTGAAGAAAAAATCTACCACAGCAATTTTTCCTGCCATGAAATCATTGGTAATGATTTTCCCTTCTTGATTTGTAAATGCAAACAGAGGAATGGGGTCGTATACGGTATCCGGAATTCCTTCTCCGTTGTCGTTGTACTTAATTTCAATTCCGAGATCACCGAAATAGGGCAATGTTTTTTCTTTCTGATCTGTTGACTTAACGGGATCAGTGCATGCCGCAAGTGCGACAAATAACAGCAAGAACAAACGATTAATAGCCACGCTTAATTTTTCTCTTTTTATTTAAGATTGCAATGTCTTCCATGAGGTTTTCGAAGTGGTACTCCGTATTGCCATAGAGTCCGCGAATGTGTCCCCCTTCGTCAACAGCTCTAAATACCGCTTCGTTCTTCAAGTCTTGAATCAGAAATCCATTTCTCACGAAAGCGGCCATAGCTGCGGAATCTCCTTGAAGGAACTGCCACTTCATTTTGTTGTTCGAGTATCTTAAATTTTGGGTTACATAGGCCTTCACAGCAGCCGTATCTGAGTATCCGTTTGGATCGAAGCAAATGATTGAGATATCGGGCTCCATGCGAAACTTAAAATTCGGAATGAGTAATCGCTCGGTAATTTTAGGCAGATTTGGATCTTCAAAATCTACAAAGGCGGCCACCCATATTTTCCCCATAAGAGAATCGCGATTGATTAACTGATTGTCTTGGTTGGTAAACGCGAAATCGGGAATCTGGTAATCAGAAGTGACACAACCTGTGTCGCATGCTGGACCGAAATAAAGAGGCTCACTAAAATTATGCTTACCCATTGGTCCGAGGAAAATGAGAAGAGCTAGGGGAATAAAAAAAAGCATACCCACCAATAGGATATACTTTTTTAATTTTTTGTTTTTCATTGCTCTTCAGCTTAGCCGAAGATGTTGTGTCCTTCTTGCACACTCACACCTTCATACAATCCAATAAAGATCAAATACATAATGAATAATGCATACGGTAAAAGAACTACATACTTGAGGTTCTTTCTCTCATCGCCAAGGTGCATAAAAATTAGAACTATGTAGGCAGCCTTTACTAAGGTTAGCACTAAGAACGTTAATTTGATTGCCTCCCACGTGAATGTTCCATTTCTTTTGAACGCAACACCCATGAATACTTCAACGATGGTAATAACCGTTAAAAGTACAGTCACCGCATATAATTTCTTACGAATTTGCTTTCCAGCTGCTTCGTCGTGTTTTGCATTAAGAGCGTAGCTCTCGTTTACAATAAGGTCGTCTCTTTCCATGATAATCAGTGATATTAGATAAGGTAGAAGAATGTGAATACGAATACCCAAACAAGGTCAACGAAGTGCCAGTACAATCCGATTTTCTCAATCATTTCGTAGTGACCACGTTTTTCGAATACACCTTTAACAGCCATTAACCAGATGATGATATTGATTAACACCCCTGAGAATACGTGAAATCCGTGGAAACCTGTTACGAAGAAGAAGAAGTTCGCGTATTGCTGTTGTATTGCGTATTCATTCTTGTGCATGTTTGCCCCGAAAGCCATTGAACCTGGCTCCATCGCTGCCCAAATCTTTTTAGCGTCATCTCCTTTCACAACCAACTTACGAAGGTCTTTTCCGTCTTTGTGCTCCAACGTGTATTTATTCAAAATGATTTCCTCAGGAACCATTGTCGAAATATCTTCGTGTGTTTCAGCTGTAGCATGTTCGCCATGACCACCGTGAGCGTCATGAGAAATAGGCTCTTCAGCAGCTTCCATAGCGTGCTCATACTTGTGACCGAAGTCGCTAGTCATGTGCACCCATGTTCCGTTATCGAGGGTAATTTGATAGGTGTTACCTGCATCGTCAGCAGCCGCAACGGTCATTGGTTGATTTACTTGGAATCCACCACCTGAACCGTGAATAAAGTGAGACCACTCCCAAGCTTGAGAGCCTAAGAAGAAGAATCCACCAATGATTGTAAGACCTAACCACTTCACCACACCCTTCTTGTCCATACGGTGACCAGCTTCTACAGCCAACACCATTGTAACAGAAGAGATAATTAAGATGAAAGTCATTAATGCCACATACATCAAAGGATATGAACCGTGCAAACCAGGCAGGGCTTCGAATACTTGTTCACCAACAGGCCACAAGTCTGAACTTCCATGACGAATAACTCCGTATGCCGTAAGAAGTCCGCCAAATGTGAGGGCATCCGATACAAGGAAAAACCACATCATCATTTTACCATAAGAAACGCTAAACGGAGAACGGTTACCGCCCCACAATTCGTCCTTAGTTACATGTTCTGCTTGACCTGCCATAATAGTGAATGAAATTTGGGTGCAATTTTACTTCAAAAGCATCAATTTAGAAAAGAGAATCGGCATTTTTCACTATTTTGAATAATTCTGAATAAGCCGAGTCTCGAGTTTAGTAGATATAAAAAATGAAGAAGAACAAGTAAATCCAAAGGATTCCCATGAAATGCCAATACATTCCGTTGGAATTAAGGCCGATCCATTTGTCTTGGTTTAGTTTTCCTTTCTTCAATCTGAATAGGTTTACCAAGAGGTAAATGAGTCCGCATAGCAAATGTGCAATGTGCAAATAGATGAGCACACTGAGCATTGCACCCGAGGCGTTGAAAGTGGTTAAAACTTCCAAGGTTTTATCTTCTCGCGACTGATCAGGACGGATATAATAATAATTGTCACCCTCTTTCGTGAGCTTCTGACCATTCAATTCGAAATAATAGTTCGTGCCGTATTCACCGTTTAACTTACCTAAGGTGTTCCAGCGCGATTGCTTTAAACCTTGTTCCGTTTGTGTAATGGTATTCCCCATTCCCATTGAAGCCATTTGGTTCCAGCCCTCGTTTTGAGTGAAAACGAAAGCCAAACCTAGAATAAACGTTACCAATGTTAGGTACAATGACGTTGATTGCCTTCCTGCTTTAAGAGCTCTTAAAGCGAAAATGAGGGTGACACTGCTTAAAACAATAAGTGCATTTCCAATCCAAAAAATGCTTGGTGGTTGAATGTGCACCCACAATAGTTTTCCATAAAGAACCATGATGGCACTTGTAATTCCGCCGAATAGCATAACAATAGCGAATATAACGAGCCAAACAATCATCTTTTTAGAACGTAGTTCTACTTCTGGATTGTGTCCTTCGAAAGGATTAATTTCTTTAAAGTCTGTGTTTTCCATTTAGAGTTTATCTATTACGTAGGCAATTTGAACAATGGGTAAATAAAAGAATGAAGCAAACATAACTCTGCGTGCATTCAACAAGGTTGGTTCTTTGAATAAGTTGTAGGCCAAATATGAAATCCAGATACCTGCTGCAGAAACTATTACCGCTGCAATATTACCAACCATAGGCGTTTCAAGCGGAAGCGTCCAAGGAAGCAAGCTTACCGGGATCAGGAAAAAGCTGTACACCATGATTTGAAAAGCCGTTTTTTTATCTGGCATTCCGTTAAAGGGAAGAAGTTTGTAGCCACCTCGGTTATAGTCTTCGTGTGACACCCAAGCGATGGCCCAGAAGTGAGGGAACTGCCACATGAACTGAACTGCGAATAAAATTCCTGCCTCAAGACCGAAGTGATTCGTAGCAGCTACATATCCGAGCATGGGTGCAATTGCTCCAGGAAAGGCTCCAATAAAAACAGCCCAAGGAGTAATGCGTTTTAATGGCGTGTAAATAAATGCATAAGAGAGAAAAGCTGCAAAACCGAGAATTCCTGAAGCGGTGTTCAAATAATAAAACAGAATGAAAATACCGAGTCCTGCCGCGGTTAAGGAAACAAACCAAGCGCCCAGTGGAGAAATTCTATTGGTTGGAAGCGGACGGGTTCTTGTGCGGTGCATTAGAGCGTCCCATTGACGTTCGAGAACCTGATTGGCACCGTTACTTCCACCTGTTAATAAAAATCCAGCAAGAATGAGCCAAACCATTTTGGTGTAATCCCATTCCTTTGCACCCATTTCGTAGGAAAGCACGCATGAGACAACAACCAAAAACGACAAGCGCAATTTGAATAAATCCAAAGCAGCTTTAATCTTCATCATTACACCTGATTTTTCATCAACCGAAACTTCCATTTCTGCTTACCTCAATTTTTGCAAAAGTACTGCTTAATTGTCCTTCAATCATTAATAATCCCAACGTCTAACAGAAAGCAGTCCCTTACGAATACCTATCATTAGCCACGCTTCTTTGAACGCATCCACGCGCCTGTCTTCCGAGCGATAGCGAGCAAATCCAAACACTTGAAGTTTCGGTGTTAACTGATAAGCAGCTTCGACATTCACGACAAACAAAGTGCTTCTGTTCCCTTGAAGAATGTTGTTGCCGTATACACTCCAAGGGTTGACATAAGACTGAAAAATATTTCCTCCGACATTGCGATTGGAATCTCTTCCAAAGGCCGCCCAAACGATGCTTGCTGTGTAATTCCAATTAGCTCGACTGTATTTCGCTGATGTGTACCATTCGTAAAAGTTTGCTCCGAGCGGATGAGCCAACGGCTGACCCATTTGCTCCCAAGCCTGAACGTCGCTGCCGTGGGTATAAGTGAAAGGTCGAACAAAGGACCATTCGGTGAACAAAGAAAGCCCAGCTATTTTTTTCGGAGTGACATACATACCGAATTGCATTCCGAATTTATTTCCCCACCAACCGTTTCTGTTTCGAATTTCACTGAGTAAAAACTCATCAAGAATCACTTGTCCATAGATTCCAAACTCTTGGCTGTGTGCATACTTCCATGAACCACCCAGCAAGACGTTGTCGGCGGAGCCTTGTGAGAATTCAGCAGGTCGATAAAATAAAAACGGATTCAAATAATGAAGATCTAATTCTCTGTGACTTGCGGAATCGCGCGCTTGCCAAACCACCATTTCATGGGCAGACACCGACCACTTCTTATTGATCTTCCACTCCAACGTGTGAACTGCAAAGTACTTTGGATTCAAATCGAAATGATCTCCCATGCGCTGGTAGCTATGGGTTCTCGACCATAAATTGGTGAAGGTTATTTTCTTTCCAATCTTCGTTTCCAACATTAAAAATGGAAGAGCACTTGCGCTACTCGAAAGAACAAGCGAACGGTAACCATAACCCAAATTTTGTCTGGAATTTCCAACCGATAACGTGAAATGATTGTTAAGTTTCCTGGAATAAACTATTGCTGGAATAGCCGCAAAAGCAGTAGCTCCAGAGTCGGGTGTTAGCACTCTTCCAAAACCAGGAAGGGTTCCCAATGAATCTAAGTAACTCCTATTAAATTCGGGAAAATGAAAAACTGCTCCCGTGAGCGATAGCGTCAATTTGTTTTTTTCATTCTGAAAAACATTGCTATAGTTCAACACAGCCGAATAACCAAGATTGGAAATTTCGCGCGAGCGATCTAAACCTGCGGCTACTTCAAAATTGAATTTTGAAATGACGGAGTCTTTTTCAACCTTTAATAAAGTAGCATGGCGTAACTCATTGAACAACGAGTCCTGAGAAAAGGCAACATTCCATGCGACTAAAAGTGAGAATATAGCAATGATTTTTTTCACGAGGGGAAGATAGAACAGTCTTTCAAAACATGCATTGTTAATAGGTAATAAGTTTCACAATTTTATGTTGAAAGAATAGCCTTTAATTTGTGATGTTATGGCGAAAATAGAAATTGATTTAGAAGAAGAGAATCGCGAGATCCTTCGCAGATACCGCGCACTCTTACGCGTTTGTTACCGCTCGAAAACCCGAGCCGATCGTGCGCGGATTAGGAAAGCCTTCGAGCTTTCCGTAGATGCCCACAAAGACATGCGTCGCAAGAGCGGAGAACCCTACATCTACCACCCCATTGCCGTCGCAAAAATTGCAGCAGAAGAACTGGGCCTCGACACCATGAGCATCGTCTGCGCACTGCTGCACGATACGGTCGAAGACACGGAAATAACGCTCGACGATATCCAACGCCAGTTCGGAAAAAAAGAACGCGTTATTATCGACGGCCTGACAAAGATTTCCGGCGTTGCAGACTTGAGCTCTAGCGATCAGGCCGAGAACTTTCGCAAGATGCTTCTGACGCTGTCAGACGACGTGCGCGTGATTCTGATCAAACTCGCCGACCGTCTGCACAACATGCGCACGCTCGATCACATGCGAAGAGACAAGCAATTGAAAATTGCAAGCGAAACACTTTTCATGTATGCGCCACTCGCCCATCGACTTGGACTGTATAACATTAAAACAGAGCTTGAAGATTTGAGTTTGAAGTTTACCGATCCCGAGGCCTACGACGAGATTGTAACAAAACTTCAAAAGACACAAGCCGTTCGTACCCGATTCATCAATCAATTCACGCTGCCTATTCGCAGAGCACTCGATGAGCAAGGATTGATCTACGAAATCAAAAGCCGAACGAAAAGCATCTTCAGCATCTACAACAAGATTCATCAAAAAGGTGTCGCGTTTGAAGAGATCTATGACCTCTTCGCCATTCGAATTATTTTAAAGACTCCTCCAGAAATGGAGAAAACAGATTGCTGGCGCGTGTATTCTGTTGTTACAGATTTCTATCAGCCTAGCCCTGAACGTCTGCGCGATTGGATAAGCATTCCGAAAAGCAGCGGCTACGAGTCACTTCACACCACAGTGATGTCTCCAACCGGGAAGTGGGTGGAAGTTCAGATTCGAAGTGAACGCATGGATGACATTTCCGAAAAAGGCTACGCCGCACATTGGAAGTACAAAGACGCTGTGGAAAGTCCGGAAAGCAAACTCGACAAATGGCTCGGACAAATTAGAGATGTGCTTGAAGCACCAAGCGATAACGCAATTGAATTCATAGACAACTTCAAACTTTCACTTTTCAGCGAAGAGATTTATGTTTTCACACCAAGCGGCGATTTGAAGACGCTTCCGGTTGGTTCAACCACGCTAGACTTCGCCTTTCTCATTCACTCGCAGATAGGACACCAGTGCATTGGAGCGAAGGTTAACCACAAACTTGAGCCGCTGAGCTACAAGCTTAGCAGCGGTGATCAGGTTGAAATTTTAACTTCAAAAAAACAACGTCCAAAAGAAGATTGGTTGAACATTGTCATCACCGCTTCCGCACGTCAAAAAATAAAAACGGCTCTAAAAGAAGAGAAGAAACAAATTTCCGAAGAAGGAAAGGAAATGTTGAAGCGCCGTTTTAACTCACTAAAAATTACTTGGGGAAGTAAGAACATTGATGAGTTTGTTCGAGCATACCAATGTGTAACAGCTATCGATTTCTATTACAAAATTGCAAAGGGTAGAATTGAATTAAAGAAGCTAAAACCACATACCGTTGAAGCCGACCGTATTCGATTCGACAAGATCACACAGGAGAAACACGAAGAAATTACGCGCATTGTCACTACTGCTCCTTCAACCGGAGACACCGTGCTTATTGGAGATGACAAGCAAACAGTGGATTTCAGTTTATCTGTCTGTTGCAGCCCAATACCAGGCGATGAAGTATTCGGTTTTATTACAGTGTCAGAAGGAATTAAAATACACCGAACGAACTGTCCGAATGCCCAAGAGCTCATGAGCAAATACGCTTACCGCGTGATTAAAGCAAAATGGAGCAGCAACGATTTGGTTCAGTTCGAAGTAGGATTGAAGTTCTCTGGGACAGACGACGTGGGTCTGGTTCAGAAAATAACAAATATCATTTCAACCGACATGAACGTGAATATGCGGGCTATTTCGTTTGAAGCCCGTGACGGCATATTCGAAGGAAAAATGGTAGTGCTGGTGCACGATACAGAGCATTTAAATCATTTGATAAAAAACCTTAAAGATGTCGATGGCGTCTTAACGGTCGATCGTATTGAAAGTGAATTTGCTTAAAGCATCTTCATCTTTCGTATTTTTGAAACATGACCCCTGCCGGAAAAATAGAATTGTTGCTTCATTCCAAGAAGAAACAATTGGCCGTTCTTATTGATCCAGATAAATGGAACAGTGAAAACGCCAAACAACAAGGAGCTTTATTTAAGGCAGCCGGAGTAGATTTTTTATTAGTGGGTGGTAGCTTGAATGCGGCGTCAGATTTCAACGACCGTGTAGAACATTTACGCGCGACTTGTCCTTTGCCTCTTGTGCTTTTTCCTGGTCATCCTTTACAATTAACGAAGCACGTTGACGCTACACTTTTTCTTTCGTTGATATCTGGAAGAAATGCGGAATACCTCATCGGACATCAAGTTGTATCTGCTCCCTATTTGCACGAATGGAAACAAGAAGTCATTCCAACCGGATACATGTTAGTGAATGGGGGAAATACCACAACAGCTATTTACGTCAGTCAGACCGTGCCTCTTCCAAATGACAAACCCGAAGTAGCCGCGGCAACTGCGCTTGCAGGGAAGTACTTAGGACTCAGATGTTTTTATTTAGACACTGGAAGTGGGGCCGATTTCCCGGTTTCACAAGAGTTGATTTACGCCGTGAAAAAAACCACGCAACTTCCCTTAATTGTTGGTGGCGGAATTGTAAATGAACAACAAGCGCATGCTGCATGGCAAGCCGGTGCAGATGTTGTAGTTATGGGAACCGCAGTAGAACAGAATCCAGAAATACTTTTCGAAATACAAAAATTGAACGCCTTATGATTCGCAGACCTTTCAACTTAAAAAAATGGATAGAAGAAAACAGAAATTTACTTCAACCACCCGTTGGAAATAAAAATCTTTATGTTGAATCGGAAGACTACGTGATCATGATCGTTGGTGGACCAAACGCGCGCAAAGACTATCACTTCAACGAAACTGAAGAATGGTTTTTTCAAATTGAAGGTAGCGTTATGATCGGTGTTCAGGAAGATGGGAAGGCCATAGATATTGAAGTGAAGGAAGGGGAAATGTTTTTGCTACCTCCTAGAACTCCTCACCAACCGCGCAGAGGAGAAGGTACAGTTGGAATAGTAATCGAAGTGAAGCGTGCAGATCGCGAATTAAAAGACGGACTTTTATGGTTCTGTGAAAAGTGTAATCAACCCCTTCACGAAACCTATTTCGTTTTGGAAAATATTGAAAAAGATTTCCTTCCTCGCTTCAAAGAATTTTACGGAAGTGAAGAAATGAGAACGTGCAAATCCTGCGGACACTTGATGGAAACGGATCCTAAATTCGTTTAATTACTAACGTCTCTTCAACCATAGCTCCGGGTTTTGCGGAACCCAACCGGCCTCGGAAACTTTTCCCAATTCGAAGTGTAAGACATAGCCCTCGCCATTGTCGGCTACAGTTCCTATTTTATCCTTCGCATTCACTTTGGTTCCTACAGCCACAGCTGCGTTTTGTAAACCGCTGTATACCGTTTTATAGGCCCCGTGTGTCACAATAACATTCATTCCAGCCCCTTGAATATTGAATACGCTTGTTACGGTTCCGCTGAAAACTGAATAAATTTCGGCGTTAGCGGAAGTAATAAAATCCACCCCCTTGTTGTTCACTTCAATTCCAGAAATGGATTCATGGGCGTGCTTTCCAAACTTAGAGCCAATAGCTCCGGATGAAACCGGCCATGGCAAGCTTCCTTTATTCTGCTCAAAGACCGTGCTTGCCAATACAACTTCAGGTGCACTTTCAATTTTCGGAGTAACCTTTTCCGCTGGCTTCGGCGTTGTAATTACCGGTGCCGGAGTAATGGTTTTAACGGGTGTTGAGGACCCAGAAGCACTGGCAGATGCGTTACTTGAGGCCTTCGCGTTGGCTGCTAACCTGCGTTCTTCCTCCTTTTTCTTTTCCTCAGCAAGTCGTGCCTTTTCGGCTTCCTTCTTGCGCATGCGTTCATTTTCAGCGGCAATTTCTTGCCTTACAACTTCTTCAATTTTAGCGGTCAATTGTCGGCGTTCCAATTCTTTCTCACGTTGAACTTCGCGTAACTTACCTTCCTCCGTCTTCAAAAACTCAAGCTTTTTCTGTTGTTCAGATTTGTTCAATGCAATCTCATTTCTTTCGTTTTGTTCGTCGCTCGATAAAGTCAATTTCGTTTGCTTATTTCCTTCCAACATGGAAATGTTTTCGGCAATTTCCAACTGCGCATTTTTCATTTGTTGCGAATGAAATTTTCTACTTTCGGCATATTGCTTCAAGAGTTGAACACGCTTTAGAGCTTGAAAGAAATCAGTTGATGAAAGTATGAAAGCTATCTTCGAGTAAGATGAGCGCTGCTTGTAGCTGTTGTAAATCATTTTCGCATACTCTGCTTTCAAATCTTGAATAGTACTATCCAATTCACCCACACGACCCTCTCCTGCTTGTATTTCCCCGTCAATTGCGCCCACTTCAGAATTGATGGATTGAATTAACTCTTCCCGCAAACGAATTTGTTCGTTCAACAAAGTAAGTTCTGCAGAAGCATTGCGCTGATCTGTCTGATACTCTTTAATAAGAAGCTTCGTTCGTGCTATTTCGCTGTTTAACTCTGTTCTCCTAGATGTAAGTTCGGCCTTCTTAGTTTGGGCAAATACCCATTGAAAAGTAATTCCAGAACAAACAAGAATTAACACCAGAAGGCTATAAGAAACATGTGATTTATTCAGCTTATTCATGCCTATTTCCGTTTAATTGGATAGTCCTTGTCATAGTCGAACGAGAAATCGTAATGATTCTGTGTGTTCAATCGAATGATTCTAAAGTCGAGCGATGTCTTTCCCTTTATGTCATCGATTTGAATATTACATTTATGCGGATAATGGGAAAGGTCTTCCTCATCAAAATCGGAATAATTTATCTGAACCATTCGCCTAGTTCGAATATCCGTTAGTTCGCATTTCACTATTTTATAATTATTCGATTCAATCCAGAATTTCGAAGAGATCCAATCATTGTCTTCAAGTCGTTTGGATATTCTTCTTCCTTCATGATTCGACAACGAATCTTGGCTCTCCGTTGCTCTTCTCACCCGCCGAGACAATCGCGAAACCAAGGTGTAATATTCTACATCCTGTAATTCAATTCCGCTTTTCATCTTTCCTTCCTCACGACTTAATCCTATTGGATTTCCTATGAGCAAATCTTGCAACGTAGATAAATCCAAATCAATTTTTGCCAAATCACTCAATTGGTCTACTGATCCAAGAAACACATACCTGTCACCAGGAATATCCGAAACCATTTTCAAGCTGTCTTTGTCCACGATCAGACGTAAGACTTCAATACCTAGCGCTGGACTTACACTTACCGAAACCGCACTATCCTTTCGCATACGAACAGTGGCTTTGAACCCTTGCTGATCGTCACCGTTGGTAAACTCTGCATCGAGCTTCATACCCAACCATTCAAAGTCGAATTTATTTTTATCTATATGACGAATTAAAAAAGCTTGTGACCTTTCCTTCAGCGGTTCTTGCGTAACAATAACTTCCTTGCTTTTACAAGAAAACAAAACCGGAACAAGGAGAATGAAGAGATACTTATTCAATGAACTTCTTTTGGTTAATTTTTTCTTTCAGTTTCGAATGAGTTGGATTCAACAATAATGCCTTATTCCAACTTTCCATTGCTTTTACTTCATTTCCCAACATGAAATAAGAGTCTCCTAAATGTTCCCAAATTTCGTGGTCTGTAGAAAGCAGCTCCACTGCTTTTTCCAATTCAACAACTGCAACTTGGTATTGCTTCTTCTGAAACAATATGAAGCCATACGTATCTAAATAAATAGCATTGTCGGGTTGCATTGAAACGGCATACTGAACAATTCCCATGGCTTTATCGAGCTGAATTTTTTTCAAAGCAAGGTAATAAGCATAGTTATTCAACGCGGTTGCATTCTCCGGATTTTGAATCAATGCCTGCTCGAACGCCTTCTCGCATTCGATCCAATTGTTCGTTTTAAAATAAGCACTTCCCAAGGAAGAGTAAAACTGCGAAAGCAGTTCGGGACTATCAATTACCAAATCTCTGCCGGTGATTAGGAGCTCTATAGCCTTCGGATAATCAAGTAGCTTCAAGTATCCGAGACCTGTGTAATAGTAGACCTCTGCGTCCGTCGGGAAAAGCTCGATGGCCTCATTTCCGAATTTCACCAATTCATTCCACTTCCGCAATTGCTTTTGGTTTCCCAACAAAAAATGCCAAACCAAGACATCACTTTTGTACAAAGAAACAGCCAAAACAAGCATTTCCTCTTGGCGAACAAATTTGTTTTGATGATTCGCAATAAATGACAATTGAACTAAACATTGGTATTCAGATTTAAATTGATTGAAGGTTAAATCAAAAATTTCCCAAAGTGGCTTCTCGAATTTTTTGTCTTGGTCTACTAACTCTTCGTATTTATTCAAGACATCTATTGCATCGGACCAACCTAAATCTCCAGAGGCAATAGACTTCTTCAACAACTCATAACTCTTTGCATCTTCACCCAAAATGGCCAATTCACTACTTTCTTCCAAAAGTAATTTACCGTTGTTCGGTATTACTTCTTTCATGTGAGCTAACCATTGCTTGGCCTCATTATCAAATTTCATCTCCCTATAAAATTCCAATAAATGAAAATAATAAGCATCCTCAACCTTGTTCTTCTTTTCGAAATCTTCAAGAACTTTTCCGGCCTCTTTGAATTTCCCCTGATAGCTCAGTAGATCAAACCTTCTGCGCGCAATATCTTCATCTTCTCCTTGAATAGCTGCTAATTGTTCTAAAACAATTACAGCTTGATTTATATCGTAGTCTGCAATTACATTTAGGTATTCATCTAAAATCGGTACCGGATTCGCGCTGTATTTTACTGCTAAGTCGAAGCACTTGATACCCTCTTTCACATTGCCAGAATATATTTCATAGTATCCAAGATCTTTCAAATACCAAGAATTCGTGGGCTCCATTTCCACGGCACGCTTGATATTGTCCCTTCCCATTTTTTCAAATTTGGGAAGCTGAGAACACAATTTTGAAATTTCATAATGCGCCGCACTCACTTGTTCATATTTGAGAGCGGTATTGAAGTAATTGACGGCAATTTCAAAATTCCCCGCCATCTTCGCTTTCTCTCCTTCATAGAAATACTGTTGAAACTTCGCGTGATTTTCATCGCTTACGACAGTAGCTTTTTTGCTTCCGCATGAAGCAAGAACGATTAACGAGAAAAAAAGAAGGGTTTTATTAATCATTGTTTTGAATGGAATTGTATGAACCCAAATCAAGTACACCCTTCACACCTGACACTTGACAAAACTCATCGATTAATGAATTTGAAAGCTGACAATTCTCAATTTTACTATTCGATTCAACGGAAGAGTTTTCAAGTTTTGAATTCATGATAGAGACATTGCTTGCAACACTAACGTTCGGACCAACGATTGAATTGTGAAGCACAACGTTATTTCCGAAATAACACGGTTCAATAATTTTCGAATCTCCCTCCAATTGAACGTTGTGATTTTGTGGAAGTCTAGAAACCACAGAGGCCATAGTCTCTACAACCGCTGCTTTGTTTCCGCAATCCATCCACTCGTTCACCTCACCGGGAACAAACTTTGCTCCTTGCTTCATCATGTTGCGCATGGCATCTGGAAGTTGATATTCTCCTCCATTCATGATGTTGTTGTCTAACAAATAGCGAAGTTCTCTCTTCAACCATTCACCGTCTTTGAAATAATAAATGCCTATCATGGCCAAATCTGAAACGAATTCCTGCGGTTTTTCTTGGAAGGAAACAATGGTGCCTTCGGCATTCAATTCCACTACACCAAACTGACGAGGGTCTTCAATTTTCTTCACCCACAAAACACCGTCTGCGTTTGGATCTAATTTGAAGTCGGCACGAAAGAGTGTATCTGCAAAAGCGACGGTTACAGGACCCGTAAGGGCAGATTCTGCGCAAAGAATAGCATGTGCCGTTCCCAGTGCCTCGTCTTGATAATGAATGGTTCCCTTCGCGCCCAGCTGCTCTGCTAAAGCAATAAGATTGTTCTCTACTTCCTTTCCAAAGCGTCCAATAATAAACGCAATCTCTTCCACCTTTTCTGTTTGAATAGATACAATGTCTTCTACCAACCGCTGTACAATTGGCTTTTCGGCAATTCTAACAAGCGGCTTCGGGGTTACTAGGGTGTGCGGACGTAATCGCTTGCCCATTCCGGCCATTGGAATAACTATTCTCATTTCTGCTTAATTTCTTTCTAACAAAAGAAAGCAAAAAGGCCGAACACAATTCGGCCTTTCAATGAAGTAATGAACATTTGAAATTGAATGAATTATTTCACTCCAGTGCTACCGAATCCGCCTGCACCTCTTTCACTTTCCGAAAGTGAATCTTGCTCTACCCATTCCACTTGTTCGTGCTTGGCTACCACCATCTGCGCAATGCGCTCGCCGGGTTCAATGGTGAAAGGATCATTCGACAAATTGACCAAGAGAACTTTAATTTCTCCGCGGTAATCCGCATCAATGGTTCCAGGCGTATTCAATACCGTAATTCCATGTTTGAATGCGAGGCCACTTCTCGGACGAATTTGCGCTTCTACACCCACTGGTAATTCCATAAACAATCCGGTTGGAACCAAAACTCTTTCAAGTGATTTCAATTCAATCGACTCTTCGATATTCGCTCGTAAATCCAATCCCGCTGCATGCGCTGTAGCGTATGCAGGAGCCGGATAATTCGATTTATTAATCAGTGCAACTTGCATTATTTTCCGGTAAAAGTTGGTTTACGTTTTTCCATAAACGCTGTCGTTCCTTCTTTGAAATCTTCTGTGCCGAAACATTTCCCGAATTCTTCTGCTTCAGCTTTCAATCCAACAGATTCACTATCAAATCCGGCTTGAACCGCGCGCAAGGCACTTGATATTGCAGAAGGAGAAAGCTTTTCAATTTTTCCAGCTAAATCGGTTGTGAACTGCATGAGCGCTTCCAATTCAACAACGTGATTCACCAATCCCCATTGCAACGCGTCTGCTGCTGAAAGTCTTCCTGCAGTTACGATTAACTCGGTTGCTTTTCCTCTTCCAACTAAACGAGGTAAGCGCTGTGTTCCGCCGTATCCAGGAATGACACCCAAAGAAACTTCAGGTAATCCCATCACAGCGTTCGAAGAGGCCACACGCATGTGACAGCTCATTGCCAATTCCAACCCACCGCCGAAGGCGTATCCATTCACCGCAGCAATCACCGGTGTATTCAATCGTTCAACAAAATTGAACAACTGCTCATGTCCTAACAACGAAAGTTCCATGCCTTGTTCAACAGAGAAACTTGCAAATTCTTTAATGTCGGCACCCGCCACGAATGCCTTCTCTCCTGCACCAGTTAATATAATTGCACGCACGTGCTCATCTGCTTCAGCATCTTCAAAAGCGGTGTGAAGTTCCTCAATGGTTGCCTTGTTCAAGGCATTCATTTGATCGGGTCTGTTTATGGTAATGATGCGTGTTGCACCAATGTTTTCGAGAAGTAAAAATTGAAATGACATGGTAAATTGTTTCCGCGAATTTATTCCAAAAGCGACTAACGAATCACAGTTACGTGTCCAATTAATTCTTGTCTGCGTTCCAACGAGTCGAATGAGAGCTTCCATGTGTAGACATCATTCGGCACGAAGTACCCCTTGTATCCCGCCAACCACGGTTCATTCGAATTCTTCGTTTCAAAAATCATGATTCCCCAACGATCGAAAATTTGAAGATGGAATCCGGTTAAATTTTCGCCCACAACCAAGAACACGTCGTTCAATCCATCGCCATTTGGCGTAATAGCGTTGGGAACATATACCGGGAAATATGGACGAACATATACCGAATCTATTCCCACGCAGCCGGTATTGTTTGTAGTTGAAAGATAATACCACCTAGGCTCTGATGGGATTGCGGTTGGATAAGGACAATCAGTGCAAGAGAGTCCAATTGACGGAGACCAATTGTAATTCAAACCAAATGTGTTTCCGAATAAGGTTGTGCTTCCCGGATAATCGAAATACTGATCAGGACCCGCGTCCACTTCAGGCAACGAAAGAATATTCATGTACAACGAATCGGTATCGGCACAGCCGTTCACATCTGTTCCAACAACAGTAATCCATTGCGAAAAAGGAGCATTCGCAAGCGTTGAGCTTGCTGAAGAATTTACCACACTGCTGAACGGAAGCCACGAATAAAAATCAGCGCCACTTACTTCAATTGGATAGTACTCGCCCAAGCAAACGGTGCCTCCTTCGGAAGCCACTACATTCAATTCAATGACATCAACGCTTACTTCAGAATTACCTGCTCCACAAGCATTGGTGATAGACACGTTGTAAGTTATTGAATTACTTGGTGAGGCAGTAGGATTCTGAATCGTGGTTGAATTCAATCCCGCCGAAGGCGACCATGAATAGGAAAGTCCTTCTTCAGATTGAAGCACCACGCTTTCACCCAAGCACAATTGAATGGTCGGATAAGTAACTCCTCCAGGGACCGTCTGTTCAACAAAAACAAAACAACTATCCGTGGCGGTGCATCCTTCGGTTGTTGTAATCGTAACGAAAAATTGTTCATCAACGGCAGGAGTTGCGGCGGTTGCAGCCGTGTTCAATGAACTTAATGAAGGACTCGCCTGCCATGCATAGCTTGCTCCGCCCGATGCGGTAAGCGGCTGTGAATCGCCAATGCAAATGGTGTAATCGGGACCCGCTTCAGCAATAGGAATAATCACATTGACATACACACCAATGGTATCACTTCCGCATGCATTGAAATCGGAAATATAATAGGTAGTCGAGTTCGAAGGTGTTGCTAGCGCTGTACCTCCAATGACATTGGAAAGCGTGGCATTATTCAACCAAAATAAATTATTCGAACCGGTAGCATTCAACGACACAGATTCACCTACACACAAAGGATTTACAGCAGCAATAGTTGGTGGAGTAAATTCGATGATTTGCAGATTTACAGTTGCGGTGTCAGATACGTAGCAATCGTTTATATCAGAAGCAATCATAGAAACTGTTACGTTTCCAACAGCATTAAAGACATGACTGGGTTGAAAGGCCGTGCTCGTTTGTCCGTCTCCGAAATTCCAAATAAAATCGGAAGCATTCTGAGTGCCGTTTAAAAATTGCGCTGGGCTTCCCACACAAATTTGCGAAGGTCCTTGCACATTCGCTATTGCTTCCAATTGACCGAGATCAAAACGGAAAACCGCTAGGTTACATCCGAAACTATTGTTGCTTGAAGACCAAGCACCGGGTGTTGTAGGAAAGTCGTCGTTGTTCTGACAACCCGCGCAGACGGCTTGATACACAGAGCCGCTCTTATCGAAACGCGACGTTCCTCCGTCTACGTGTTCCGCGCTTGAACTTCCTCCGAGAAAAGATCCATAAACCAATTGCGTGGCACTTGCATTCAAAACAGCTAAATAGAAATCACTTCCATCGGTTGTGGATTGAAACGCATCGGCAGTAATGGGTAAATTGTTCGTGGTGCTGTTGTAGGCAAGACATGTCAATGCGGGACATGTTAATGAATTCGTATGTCCGCCCCATCCGCTGAAATAAATTTGATTGCAGTCGCTCACAAGAAATGCCGTTGGTGAAATGTCTATTTCACCGCTTCCTGTTCCAATTGTTGTGTTCCAATTCAGCGTGTTCAATGTTGAATTGTATTTCCGAATGAATTGTCCACTGTTCGGTTGGCCATATAGCCCAGGTGTAATGGCCATGGTTCCGGCGGTTTGCCCTAAACAGTAAATATTATCGTTTATATCCGTTTGAAGAAAATACACTTGATCGTATTCAGGAGTGCCCACAAGCGTACCATACATCGGAGTGAAAAAGGCAGAATTAATTTTTAGAATGAAGCCGTCCGAAGCGCCATTAGGCGAAGGATCTTCGCCCGCAAAACAAAACGGAAAGTTTGAACTTTGAGTTCCGCCAGCAACCAATATATTTCCATCGTTTGCAAACTCAATAGAATAAATGGCATCGGCCCCACTTCCGCCAATGTATGTCGACCAAAGCAAATTCGTAAGAAAAGGATTGAGCTTGGCTATGTATCCATCACTATCCCCTCCGCCATATGCCGTTTGTGTTGGAAGCCCTGCTATATCGGCATTTCCACGAACACACGAGGCTATGAAAATGTTGTTCATGATGTCCACATTCACTTCTCCACGAAACGCGTCGCCATAATTGTAGAACAATTCATTGGCATAATTCAATCCATCATTTGAGGCGTCACCTAAATAAGTCGACCCTGTAAGATTCCCGCTCGCATTAAATTTCGTTATGAAAAAATCGCAGCCGTTGGGGTGTCCACTTGTAAAAAATGCAGACATCATCAAAGGAGGACCACCCGCGAAATTCGTCTGATAGGCTCCTGGCGTCATCGGGAAATCGCCACTTCCGGTAACACCGAAAACAACAATCTGATCGTTGTGATCTACCACTATGCTGTGCGGAGTTTCCTGATGAGCGCCACCTAAATAAGTGCTGTATAAAAGCGTTGAACCAGCGGCATCGAATTTCGAAATGGCTACATCGAAATAATTTCCACTTGTCGGATTGAAGGTAGAAGAATACGCCCCTGCAGTTATCGGATAATTATTTCCAAATACACAAGCACCAGAAACCAAGTTGCCATTCAGATCGTCGCACGCCGTGAATCCAAAATTGTTGGCTGAAGAGCCAATGAATGAAGAGAATGCGATTTCTGGATCAATGATTAGGGCATAGTTTGAATCGTATTCACCCAACACAAATTGAAGGCGATTTCCATTCAACACATAATCGCATTTCACTTCAATCAGATGTCCATTTATGGATTGAAAAGCGAAGGGCCTCGATTCATAAATTCGTCCTAATGCATGGTGAGAAATTAAGTTTCCTGAAGTGTCTAATTCCAATCGAAGCGAGTCGTGATACTTCCATGAAATGAGATTTGGATTGGCGTGTGCTTCAAGTTCAAATTGGTATTTAATAGATTTCGATTTACCCAATAAGCGAAGATTTATTCCGTCATAGACATTTTGGAAATAGATGTTTTGAAATCGCTTCACATGAGCACTCCATTTCGTTGAATCGGAACCTAGGTAATAATTGAAGTAACCAGGCAGGTCATCCTCTTCCACGGCATCGTTCAAACTTCCATATTCCAACTGTTGAAGGAAAAACAAAGTGTTTACCGTTTCGGGAAGAGCACTTGGCTTGTGATCAGGTATGAAAATCGTTGAATCGAAAAGCTCATAGGCGAAGCCGTTCGATTGAATCCAGAACGAACCCCCAGGAATATCGGCTTTGTATTTAACCTGTGTGGGCCATTGACCTTTGTTCTGTATGAAAGAAATCTGAGCTAATAAGGCTATCTGTCCAAATAAAAACAGGACTAAATAACAAAAAGCCTTTTTCGCCAACTCCGATATTCCCATGGTCATCTAGACAAATGTAACGCACACTAAGTTGCTTCAAACTACACGTTACGAATCACTTATATTTTTTCCAACAAGAAAAATGTCGTATATTCGCGGCCCTAAACAAATTCTATGAGAAATTCTTTGACTGCAGCAGTTGCGCTGTTGCTTCTTTTGAGTTCAGTTGCATTTGGTTTCAATGAATCCGATGAAAACGAAGTTGTCTTTGCAGTTCCTTCTGTAAAAGCAGCAATCGAAAAAGATTCTTCGGCTACACAAGTTGACTCTTCTACTGTTCAAATCGACACTACACTCGTTACTAAGCGTTCTGAAATCATTGCCTCTATTCTCGAGGACGGTAGAAAACTACTTGGATTACCTTACCAAGCTTCTGGCATAGCAAAATGGCCTTTGGACTGTTCTGGTTTTGTTAGCTATATCTATTCTTTACACAACATCAAGCTCCCAAGATCTTCAGGCGGTCAAGCAGAATTTGGACAAAAAATCTCTTTAAATGAAGCACAACCTGGCGATTTACTTTTTTTCACAGGAAGAAACGCTCATTCAGGTAAAGTGGGTCACGTGGCCATGGTTGTGAAAAATGACAATGGGAAAATAACAATGATACACAGCTGTAATAGAGGGATTCGTTATGACGAGTTTCCTAAAATAAAATATTACAAAGAGAGATTTATTAAATGTGCGCGAATTAAAATAGACCCTACTTTAGCTAAAGTTTAAATTTAGCTTATGTTATCATTTTTCTCGAAAAGCGTATTATTTATTGGGTTTTCCTCAATTCTTAGCTGTTCTACTGGCAACACACCTGTGAAGTCGGAAGCTCATGGCACTCAAACTGATATCCAAGCAGTTCAAGACACAACAGAAAAACGAATTTTTATTTCCGCAGTTGGTGACTGTATGATAGGCACCAATTATCCAAGTGCAAATCTGCTTCCTCCTAACGATGGGAAAGACATTTTTCGTGATGCAGCGCCGTATTTGCAAAAATCGGATTTAGCATTTGGCAATTGTGAAGGCGGATTTTTAACAGGTGAAGGTCCCGTTAAAAAATGTTCCGATCCTACAAAATGTTATGCATTTAAAATGCCCGACCATTACATCAATCATTTCGTAAACGCAGGATTCGATATTTTGAGTATCGCCAATAATCATGTTGGTGATTTCGGGGAAGTTGGACGAATTAACACGAAGAAAGTCCTCACCGCAGCGGGATTGTATTACGCCGGATTAACTTCATGTCCAACATCTACATTCGAAAAAGACGGTGTGAAATATGGCTTTTGTGCTTTTGCCCCGAATAACGGAACTGTTAATGTTAACGACATTTCAAATGCAAAAAAGATAGTTCAGGACCTCGATAAAATTTGTGATGTTGTGATTGTTTCCATTCACGCGGGTGGCGAAGGAAGTGGATTTCGCCATTTAACAAATTCAAACGAAAATTACTTGGGTGAAAAAAGAGGAAATCCGCAGGAATTTGCAAAAGCCGTTATTGACGCGGGTGCTGATATTGTTTTCGGTCACGGGCCTCACGTGCCTCGAGCTATGGATCTTTACAAGGGCAAATTCATTGCATACAGTCTGGGAAATTTTGCAACCTACGCGAGGTTTAGCTTAAAAGGTCAGGCAGGTTACGCTCCGTTGGTTACGATAGAAGTAAATAAAAAGGGAGATTTCATTTCAGGAGAAATAATAAGCTTTATTCAAGAAGGAGAAGGTGGGCCTACGCTAGATGCGCAAGGTCGTGTAGCAAAAGATATAAAAGATTTGACCGAAGCAGATTTGCCTTCAACAAAATTATCAATTGATTCAACCGGAAAAATTTCAATAAAAAACTAGCTGAGTTTATCTGCTAAAATGCGCATTTCCATCGCTGGAGAAATTTTCTCGTACAGAATACGGTATACCGCATCGGCAATTGGAATATCCGCATTGAACTTTTTATTGATCTCGTGAATTCCGCGTGTAGCATAGTAACCCTCGGCCACCATATTCATTTCAATGGTTGCCCACTTCACGCTATAACCCTTTCCGACCATTGTTCCGAACGTACGGTTTCGAGAATAAGGAGAATAAGCCGTTACCAATAAGTCCCCTAAATAAGCCGAAGACTTAACATCTCTGTGTACCTCGTGAACGGCATCTATGAAACGTTCTATTTCGCCAATAGCAGCGGTGACAAGAACTGCCTGAAAATTGTCGCCATATCCTAACCCGTGACAAATGCCCGATGCAACAGCGTATACGTTTTTCAAAATAGCAGATAACTCAGTTCCAAAAACGTCTTCAGTTGTTGTTGTCTTTATGTAACGGCACTTCAGCTGTTCTGCCATATAACCCGCTTTGTCCAAATCAGAACATCCGATAGTTAAGTAGGATAACTTCTCAAGTGCTACTTCTTCAGCGTGACAAGGACCGCAGATGATTCCAATGTTCTCATAAGGCACGTTCCAAGTCTTGTGAAAATAACGAGCAGGAATAGCATCGAACTCGTTTATCACCCCTTTGATAGCCGAAAACAAAATTTTATTCTCCAAACCTTTAACCTCAGCATCTTGAAAAGCAGAGTGCACAAACGCCGATGGAATAGCAACGACTAAAATGTCGCAAGCGTTAACAACATCTTGCAGATTGGAAGACACATGCACCTTCTTCAAATCAAATTCAATGGCCTGAATGTAATTCGGATTGTGCCCAAATTCTTGAATGTGCTTTACAGCATCCTCGTTGCGCATCCACCAATAAACATGCTCTTGCGATTGACTCAATAGTTTGGTTAAAGCAGTAGCCCAGCTACCGCCACCTAAAACACCAATAATCTGCTTTCCTGAATCTGTCATGACTGCAAAGATAATCATTCTTTAAAACTGCATTTTCCTTCGTATTTTGCAAGCATTGAAGCCAATGAATTATGGAAAAACTGAAAGCGATACTGGTCGATGATGAATTTTTCGCTCGCGAGAATTTAAAAATGTTGTTGGAAGATTATGCCAGTGAACATGTGAATCTAATTGGTGAGGCAGCTTCGGTTAAAGAAGCACTCGAGTTGTGTGAGAAGAATAAAGTTGATTTGGTTTTCTTGGATATCATGATGCCCGAAGCAGACGGCTTCGCATTTTTAGAACAAGTCAAAGACAGAAGTTTTCAAGTTGTCTTCACTACGGCTTTTCGAGAATATGCCGTGAAAGCCATTAAGGAAAATGCACTCGACTATCTTGAAAAACCTATTGATATAGAGGAATTGAAGAATGTCGTTGCCAAGGCCTTTAAGAACCAAGGACAGCAAACAGGATCGTTGGATGAAAATAAAATCAACCGCGTACTTCAAGAAATTGCTTTGCATAGCAACTTCGACAAGACCATTGTTCCCACTAGAGATGGATTTGTCATTCTTCGAAACAACGAATTGATTCGCTTGGAGGCGGACGAGAATTACACAACACTCTATTGTGTGAATGGAAAGAAATACGTGAGTAGTAAAAACATAAAGTCCTTCGAAGAAAAATTAGATTCCCACATGTTCATGCGCGTGCACAAATCGCACATCGTTAACGTTGCTCTTCATTTAAAAGAATTTAACAGAACAGAAGGGAATGTTGTTGTCTTATCGAACGGCGATCACGTGCCTGTCTCCAGAAGAAAACTGCAAGAGTTTTTAGATAAGATGCAAGAGTAATCATGCGTTTGAAAAAATACATATCACTTGTTATACTGTGTCTTCCAATGCTCGTCTTTGGACAGCAATTCTCCTTTATTCAATATAGTTTAAAGGAAGGGCTAGCGCAAACTCAAGTGCGATGCATTCAGCAAGACAAGCAAGGGTATGTATGGTTGGGCACACTTGGTGGGGCTTCCAAATTCAATGGAAATCAATTCGTGAATTACAGTAGAACAGACGGGCTCATTAACAATCAAATCAATTGCATTGAACAACTTCAAAACGAACAAATCGTTTTCGGTTCTATTGGAGGAATATCTGTTTTAGAAGGAAACACTTTCACAAACCATAAATATACCGGGGAGTTAAATGACGCCTCTACCACTTCACTGGTCGAATTCAACCCGAATGAACTTATTATAGGAACTGAACGTGGACTTATTTTTTATACGGAAAACAAATTCGTTGAGGACAACATCACGTTATTTTTTCAAGGAGAAAACATCAAACGAATTCGAAAAAACAGCAATAACGAAATTCTTGTCGCCACGAAAAAAGGAATTTGGAAATTAAAAAACAATCAATGGGAGCAGTTATTTATTCTTAATGATGAAGAGAACGTATTGTTCGATTTTATTGAGAATACCAAACATGAAATTTGGGCGGTTACTTCGCTCGGTGGAGTGCTCAATGTAAATACAGGACTTTCACTCACGAACATAGGCGACTTCGCGCTAGCGAATGTGTTCACAGGAATAGATTCCAACAACGGAAACATTTATTTCACAAGCAGAACAGGAGTTGTCCTGTTTAATGAATCGAATGAAACACATCTTCTTTTTTCAAAATCGAACGGGTTAGCGGTCGACGATATTCGTCAGGTCTTTATTGACCGCGAGGGAATTCAATGGTTCGCCAGTTACGGCGGTGGTGCTTTCAAACTGACCAGTACGCAGTTCAAGAGTTTCACGGTCAATAGCGGATTAACAGGCAACGCGGTCATGAGTATTACGCAAGATCGTCAAGGAAATTTCTTCTTTGGGACTTATGACAACGGAGTAAGTTTTCGGTCAAATCCCGCGGATCTATTCAGTGCGAATTTCAATGCATCGCTAAATGAACTTTCTCCTAATCTGCGAGTTTGGACTGCATTGAAAGATTGGAATAATGCCATCTGGGTGGGCACACCAGAAGGGCTCTATTGTTACGATAGGGATTCATACAGTAGGCCTCATTGGCTTCAATATGGAAAAGAAAATGGATTGGAGGAAGAAGTTGTTTTAAGTCTATGCGAAAGAAAAGACGGTAGCTTACTCATTGGAACCAACAAAGGAATTCAAGCTTATTCAAAAGAAAAGTTTCAAAGCTTTTCGCAACTGCCCAATTTCCCAGCAACCAGAATTCGCCACATGTTGGAGGCTAGCAATGGAAAAATTTGGATGGCTACTCGCGATGGAATTTCGCTCTTCCACAACAACACATTTACAAATTTCGGAGAGGCGCAAGGACTCCAGGATGCAAGCGCCTATAGCATTGCGGAGTTACCTAACGGAGAAATTATTTCCGGAACACAATCGGGATTATATAAAGGCAACGAGAATGGATTCGAGCATTTAAACATCTCTCAAGAGCCAGGTGGAAACACCGTGAATTTTTTGAAAGTGATTCAAAATAAATTATGGATCGGAACCTTGAACGGCATTTTTATTTGGGAGTTGAATCAGTCTGGAGGACTCGGTGAGCGTAAGATTCACTTGAATGAATCAGACGGCTTAATTAGCCTTGAAACAAACTTGAACGCCATATTCGTAGATCTTCAAAACACGGTTTGGGTAGGCACACCAAACGGAGTTATGCAAATTGAATTGACTGCTATTGACGCTAAATTCAACATTCCAACTCCCCTTGTTCACCTCACCAACATTCAATCGAATCTTGAAAGCATTGATTGGAGAGCGCTTACTTCTGGGACTTGGAATGGCAAGTCTTTTCCGAATGGTCTTGAATTCAATTATAGACAAAACTCATTTACCTTTTTCTTCGATGCATCAAGCACCACCTATCCGGAAAGACTTGAATTCAGTTATTGGTTGGAAGGATTAGATAGCACCTGGAGCAGTGCAACAACCTTTTCGCAAGTGAACTTCAACAATCTTCCTTCCGGAAATTACACGTTTCATATTCGTGCGCGTTGCGGAGAAAGCGGACAATGGAGCGAAGAGGTAACCTGGCAATTTCGAATCTTACCACCGTGGTATTTGATGTGGTGGGTTATTCTTCTTGAATTCATTTTTCTTGTTGGTGTTGTCGTTCTCATTTCACGTTCCAGGAGAAGAAACATTCGCAACAAACATTTAGCAGAGCAATCTGAAATGAAGGCGAAGCTACTTATGCTTGAACAACAGAGCATGAATTCAAGCATGAATCGTCATTTCATTTTCAACGCTTTGAATTCCATTCAATACTACATCAACCGTCAGGATAGACTTGCGGCGAATCAGTACCTCACAGACTTCGCAAAACTGATTCGGAAAAACTTAGATAGCTCGCAAGAAAACTTCGCTCCGCTTTCTGAAGAAATTGAACGATTAGAATTGTATCTAAAGTTGGAAAGCATGCGCTTCCCAGATAAGTTCAAGTACCACATTCAACTCGACTCGCCCGAAATTCTTCGTCAAGTGAAGATTCCAGCCATGCTCATTCAACCCTTTTTGGAAAATTCCATTTGGCACGGTCTGCTTCCGAAAGATTCTGGAGGATTGCTGAATGTATTTTTCGGATTGAAAAACGATTGCTTAGAAATTCGAATTGAAGACAACGGTATTGGTTTAGCTGAAAGTCAAGCGCGCAAAACAAACAGCGACGCCCACATTTCGAAAGGAATGGAAATTACACGAAGCCGCATTGAACTTATTGAGCAAATGACCGGAAAACACATTGAATTAAAAGGTCCTGAAGACTGGAAATCGGAATTGGGCGAGTCAGGAACGCGCGTAAACATTCTCTTCCCGAAAGATTTCCAAGAAATTTTCAATCAGGGCAACACTTTTTAAGAGTTTTCGTTATATTTGTATAGACTTCGGTCCACTATGAAAAAACTCAATTACATAACGCTCCTATTTTTTGTTGCATTGGCATTCGCTTCATGCACCAAATCTGTTTGGATGGAAGAAGTTACTTCCGTTAGAACCGAGCGTTCTGAAATCGTTGATGGCACTGAGGTTAACACAAACAACGACATTCCAACGAACTCATCTGTTTCGAACAACAACCGCAATTCTGAGGGTGGTTCAGACATTACAGATGATGAGGATGACGGTATCACCGACGACGAAGACGAGGACGATACAGACCAAACAGGGAAGAAGAAAAAATAATTCTTCACACCTCTTCAAAAAAACTTTTTTAACAATTTCAAATCTTGTGCTCTCACAAGATAAGTTTGCTTTATGTCATCTGAACGCTCAATTCTACACATGGATCTCGACACCTTTTTCGTGTCGGTCGAGCGTTTATTAGACAGCCGTCTAAACAACAGACCTGTTCTTATTGGTGGAACCAGCGACCGCGGCGTGGTGGCATCGTGCAGCTACGAAGCGCGCAAATTCGGAGTGCATTCTGCCATGCCTATGCACATGGCGCGCAAGCTTTGTCCAGAAGCCGTGGTCATTAAAGGAAACTCATACAACTACCTCAAGTATTCAGATCTCGTGAGCGAAATGGTTCGCGAAGCTGTTCCTCTTTTCGAAAAAACATCTATTGACGAATTCTACTGCGACCTTACGGGGCTCGATCGTTTTTTCGGATGCTACCAATTCGCTGGTGAGCTCAGACAAAAAATAGGAAAAGAAATTGGGCTTCCCATTTCCTTCGGTTTGTCTTCTAGCAAGACGGTTTCCAAAGTGGCTACGGGTGAAGCCAAGCCGAACAATCAGATTCGAATTGAAACCGGAACAGAGAAACCGTTCCTTGCTCCGCTTTCCATTCGGAAAATTCCGATGGTCGGAGAAAAAACACATCAGCTTCTCGTTAATCTAGGCATTCAGAAAATACATACCCTTCAGGAAATGCCGTTGGATGTTATGTCGAAGGCCCTCGGAGAAAACGGGGCGAGCATCTGGAAAAAAGCCAATGCCATAGATCCCTCGCCTGTTGTGCCTTTCCAAGAAAGGAAATCCATTTCAACGGAAAGAACGTTCGATCAAGATACAATAGACGTGCATAAGCTACGCGGACTCTTAATTGCCATGACCGAAAATTTGGCTTTTCAATTACGAAAAGGTGAAAAACTCACTTCCTGTGTTACAGTGAAGTTGCGGTACTCTGACTTCCAAACGGAAACCATGCAATGCCGCATTCCATACACTTCGGCCGATCATATTCTTATCCCGAAAATATTAGAGCTCTTCGAAAAACTATACAGCCGTCGCGTCTTAATTCGACTTATTGGCGTGCGCTTCAGCCACTTGGTTTCTGGCGGATACCAGATTAATTTGTTCGACGATAACGAAGAGCAGATAAGCTTGTACACTGCCATGGATGACATGAGAAAAAAATTCGGAGATCGGGCCGTTATGAAAGCGGCGGGTATTGATGCGCGCAGTATTGGCCGTGGTGAAAATCCGTTCGACGGGGGCCCGCCTGTTCTTCTCGCCAATAGGCGTCAGTAAGCATTACCTTTGCACCCATGCAGCTTTGGGAAAACGAACACTTCACCTTTCTTCCTCCAAATTCGTCTGAACGTCAGGCCTACATTGCTTGGGGAAAGAAAGATGCGTTTGTTTTAAATGAAAACAACACCTCTGAAATAGAGCAGTTGAATGTTTGGTTGAAGGAAAAAACGCTTCCTGTTTTCGGATATCTTTCGTTCGAAGCGAAAAAACTTTTTGAAAAAAACGCTTACGAGAATTGCTGTTCAGACGGAAGTGAACTCGTCTATTTCTTCGAGCCTGAGCACATTTGGAAAGAAGAGAACGGAAAGTGGATTTGCCTCACCGAAGAACAACCGAACGAACGTTCGGTAATCGAAGATTTTCTTTCCAACTACAAAAAAATAGAACCTTCGGCCCTTGACGAAAAACTTGTGTTCGAAATGCTCGAAACCAAGGAAAGTTACATTGAAAAGATAGAGCGAATTTTGGGCGATATTCAGCGCGGTGATTATTACGAAACCAACTTCTGTATGCCTCTACAGGCAAAGGGTTCGTTGAACGAAGCCTTCGCGCATTTTTCAAAAATGAACAATGCTACGGAAGCCCCGCACACGGTTTATTTCAATGGAGATAATCTTCAGCTGCTGTGCACTTCGCCAGAACGTTTCATTCAGAAAAAAGGAAATAAAATTATTTCTCAACCCATTAAAGGAACCATTAAAAGAGGAGCGAATTCCACTGAAGATGAGGAGAACAAAACCTGGCTTCGCGTAAGTAAAAAAGAGCGAGCTGAAAACATCATGATTGTTGACTTGGTTCGTAACGACCTTTCACGCCTGGCAGAGAAAGCGAGTGTTCAGGTTACGGAATTGTGCGAACTTCACACCTTCAAAACCCTTCATCATTTGGTAAGCACGATAGAAGCGCAGCTTCCTTCCGACATTACATTCACAGAAATCTTAGCGGCAACGTTTCCCATGGGATCTATGACAGGAGCACCGAAAATAAGTGCCGTTCAGCACATGGAAAAAATTGAAATGTTAGACAGAGGACTTTACAGCGGTACCTTTGGGGTTTTTGAACCGAATGGGAACTTCGACTTCAATGTTATTATTCGTTCTGCGGTTTACAACAAAGAAAAAAAACAAACAACTATAAAAGTGGGAAGCGCCATTACGCATGCATCAAATGCTGAATCGGAATACGACGAATGTTTATTGAAAGCCGCTTCTACCCTTTCCATATTTAACTGAACATGAAAAAACTACTTAAAGACTTAAAGGCAGAATTTCAAACCTTCGAAGAAGCGCAATTGCTTGTGGCAGTAAGCGGAGGCATGGACTCTATGCTTATGGCTGAATTGCTTCTTCGCGCTAAAATTCCATTTGCAGTAGCGCACGTGAATTATCAGCTTCGCGGAAAAGACTCGGAGAAAGACGAGCAGTTTGTGAAGGCCTATTGCAAAAAAAACAAGCTCACTTTTCACTGTGCACAAGCCGGTGATTTGTGGAAAGAATCGAAAAACAATTTACAAGAGCGCGCGCGCGATTTTCGTTACACGTACTTCCAACAGTTGCAAGATGAATTCGGATATACCACAGTGGTTCTTGCACACCATGCCAATGATCAATTGGAAACCGTTCTTCAACACCTTGTTCG
>CANIBZ010000020.1 GCA_947466425.1 Flavobacteriales bacterium | reverse complement strand
GCATTTACTTTTTCCAACAGAGAAAATCTGCAAATCCCTGTTACTTTGAATACGCTGAAAGGAATGTCGTTGTTGTTTTCCGCCGCATCAATAGTGCGCTTGATTTCATCTGCAGTAAAGTCGAAATCTTTTTCGTTTTCTTTTCCTTCTACACTGTAATCGAGAATAGAGCCAATGCCACTTTTTGCCAAGTGGTGCGCGGCTTTTTTGCTTTCTGAAATATTTACTCCGCCACAGAATTGTGAAAAGATATTTTTCTTGATTGCCCATCCAATGGGAATTCCTAGTCCAACCGCTAGATTCGTTAGTGCTCCACCCAATTTAACCAAAGCCGGAGAAGCAATTAGTTTGAAGAGCCAGAACGAGCGCTTCAATTGGCCATTGTTTTTATGTTGAAACGCTACCGCGGTATTTTCGAAATTTACGCTACTCATTGCTGCAAAGATATTCTTCTTCTTTGGTTTTTCATTCTGAATTTAAAAGGTTCCATCGTATCTTTCGACCACAAATTAAATGTCATGAAAGCAGCACAAGATTTTATCAACGAAAATAAAGATCGTTTCTTAAACGAGTTGTTCGAACTACTACGTATTCCAAGCATTAGCGCCGATATGGCCTACAAGGAAGAAGTAGCAAAATGCGCAGATTTAGTAGCGAAGCATCTTCGCGACGCAGGAGCAGATAACGTAGAAATATGCGTTACGGAAGGACACCCAATCATATACGGAGAGAAATTAATTGATCCGAGTAAGCCAACGGTTTTGGTATACGGACACTACGATGTGCAGCCAGCTGATCCAATTGAATTGTGGCACACGCCTCCGTTCGAGCCAACGATTAAGAAAACAGAGATTCACCCTGAAGGTGCAATCTTCGCTCGCGGATCTTGCGATGACAAAGGACAAATGTTCATGCACGTGAAGGCGTTTGAAGCCATGTGGAAAACGAATTCACTTCCATGTAACGTGAAGTTCATGATTGAAGGGGAAGAGGAAGCTGGTTCAACCAACCTGGGTCCTTTCTGCATGGCGAATAAAGAAAGATTGAAGGCAGATGTGGTATTGATTTCAGACACGAGCATTATAGCGAATGATGTTCCAAGTATCGACTGTGGATTAAGAGGATTAAGTTATGTTGAAGTGGAAGTAACCGGATCAAATCGCGATTTACACAGCGGTGTATACGGCGGTGGGGTTGCAAATCCGATTAACGTTTTGGCGAAAATGATTGCCTCACTTCACGATGAAAACAATCATGTAACCATTCCTGGATTCTACGATAGCGTTCAAGAATTAACAGAAGCAGAACGCACTGCGTTGAATGCTGCTCCGTTTGATGAAGAGGCTTATAAGAAAGATTTGGATATCGATGCGTTGTACGGGGAGAAAGGATATTCTACCATTGAACGTACTGGAGTTCGTCCAACCTTGGATTGCAATGGTATTTGGGGCGGTTACATTGGCGAGGGATCGAAGACGGTTCTTCCATCGAAGGCATTCGCTAAAATCTCAATGCGTTTGGTACCTCATCAAACCACAGATCAAATCACTGAAATGTTTTCGAATCACTTCAAATCTATTGCACCTGCTGGTGTTCGTGTTGAGGTTCGTCCGCACCACGGCGGTGAGCCGGTTGTTACGCCAACAGATAGCAAAGCATACATTGCGGCATCAGATGCTATGGAGAAGACTTATGGTAAGAAGCCAATTCCAACACGAGGTGGCGGATCTATTCCTATTGTTGCTATGTTCGAATCTGAATTGAATTTAAAGTCTGTGTTAATGGGCTTTGGATTGGATACAGATGCACTTCATTCGCCGAATGAGCACTACGGTTTGGTTAACTACTACAAAGGAATTGAAACGATTCCTTATTTCTTCGATAATTTTTCGAAGTAAATTTCGTTCGGGTTGAAATAGAAAACGTGAGGATGTTATGAGAAGAAAACAGATTTCAATTCCTTGGATATTTCTGCTTTTCACGGTGTTCACTTTTACTTCTTGTGAAATTTACAAGGATGTAAAAGTAAACCGTGTGGAAGAGTTCGACCTTTCTGAATTTACCAATAATCACGTTGCTGCAGTTTTACGAATTGGGCTTGAAAATCCCAATCCGTATAAGATTACCTTATACGAATCTGATTTGGAATTGCGTATTGACGGGAACGTAGCAGGCACTCTAACCTTGGCAGAACCTGTAGTTCTAGGTCCGAAATCTGCGCAAGTTTATGATGTGAAAGTCTTCACGAATATTACCGATGTGGAAGGTTTGTTGGGCAACGCTTTGGCGCTTATGTTCAAAGACGAAATTATTTTGGAAGCGTCGGGTTATGTGCAGGCGAAGGGCCTAGGCGTAAAGAAGATGGTTCCTTTTTCTTTCACAAAGCCCATCAGCAGTAAGGCCTTCAAATTAAAATAAAGGGTCTATTAATTCTGCCGGAGTTTGATGTGGAAGAAGGTGTAGTCCTTTTAATCCAGCGCGAACGGACCCTTCAACATGCTGAATTGAATCATCGATAAAAATTGTTTTTTCGGGCGTGAGTCCATGAATTCTACACAGCTCAAGAAAAGCTTCTGGATTCGGCTTGCGCATTCCTAAGACATTGCTGTAATGAATAAATTCAAAGGCCGACTTGAATTTCTCTAAGCCATAAGACTCATCGATCATCCGCTCAAAAACGGCTACATGCAATTCATTGGTGTTGCTGAAGATGAAGGTGCGAATGCCCTTTTCTTTCAATTTGAAAATGTAATCGACCCGTTCTGGAATGAGTTGAATGAGTATACAGTTCCAGGCATTTTCCAACTCTTGTCTAGAGGCATTCGGAAGGAAGTTTGAGATCCAGTCGTAAAAAGCTTCTCCGGGGATTTTGCCAGTCTCTAATAAATCGAAAATTTCATCTTGCTGCGCCTGCGAGTAGGTGGCCGCAAAAGATTCCATTCCTAGCGCTTCAAAAGCGCGAACGGGGGCGTTATAATCTATTTCAAACAGAACACCCCCGAAGTCGAATACAATGGCTTCATAATTCATGAGGCCAAAGGTAATACATGATCAGAATTCAGGAATTTTCTCTCCTGTTTTGGCTTCGAATAAAGCGCGCAATAAAGCGTACTTCTCTCGTAGATCTGTTAACTCTTTTTTCACCGCAACGATGTCGTTTTCTAAACTCTCTGCGCGAAGCTCGCTTCCTTCCTCTAGATTAGAACCACTAGCAAGAATTTTCGAGTAAAGCGAAAAGAAATCGGTGTCTAATGCTTTCGACAAATCGAATAAAAGTTTTGAGTCAACAGAATCTCTTCTGTAAATTCCATAAACATTTTGTTTCGATGTGTTAATAATCTTAGCCAATTCCGTTGGACCAAGACGCAAATCTTTTGCTCTGTTTTTGATACGTTCTCCTATGCGCATAATATCGTTTTGATTGTAGTTCAAATCAATGACAAAAACTTCTAAACGAATCTAAATGAAATGTTAATTTTGCTTCAACCACGCAGAGGGGTTGACTTCGGATTTAACCTTGTCGAGCATTTGAATAATGGCCTCGTAATTCGAGTCACTTGCTGCCGATACAAGTTGCAGATTTCCTTTTTTTCCAGATAAACTTGCTTTGAATCCTTTTTTATTTAACTCAGCTACCATGCGGTTTGCGTTCTGAGAGACAGCGAAGGCACCTACAATGATTTCGTATTTTGCAAGACGCGTAGGATTAACAATTTCTATGACTTTGGTTTTTTCAACGGGAGTTGTTACAACTGCTGTAGCTGTTGGAGCTGATTTTAACTCAGGCGTTTCAACAAGTTCAATTTCTTCTTCAACGGTATATGTTGGAATGGCTCTTTCTGGCACAGGAGTGTACTGTGCAACTCGGCTTTTCGTTCCAAGTAATTTGTACGAGGCGTATTGCCAATCTGTTGTTTCAATCTTATGCGAAAGTGCAAAAATTCCAACACCCAAAATAGGTAACGCTAATACAGCTGCTGCTTTCCAAATCCATTTAGATCCTTGTTCTGCACGTTTTTCAAGAGTTGAAACTTCAGCAGTTATTGGCTCTTCAATTTGACGTTCAACTGGAACAAGAATTATCTTTTCTAATCCGAATGATTCAAGTGAGAAATTTCCTTTACTGTCTGGAATGAATTGAATTTTTCCTAGACGATCTTGAAACAGAATTCCAATTCCTTTCCAAGAAATTTTTTCACCACGAAGTAACGTGTTCGATTGCTCTTTCACCCAGGCATCGAGTTCAATTTTTCCTTCCGCATAAGAGCAATTGTTCAACGCACACAACGCAGAAACCAACAAGCCGTCGTTCTCTTTTATTTGTGGATTGAACCCGATTGTTTTTTGAGGAGGGTAGACTGTGTGCAAGCTAGTATTCAAAGAAGCACCCTTGTATTTTGCAATGAATCCGCCCAAACCGGGAAGAACCACGCAATCGTTGGAGTACAATAAATCTTTGATTAGGTTTTCGAACTGCATAATGCGAAAATACGGATTTTTATTGGTCTTACAAGCCTAGGCCTGATATTTCAGCAAATCTGCTGGAGTGTCTATTCCTGTTGAATCGTGGGAAGTTACTACTACAGAAATACTTAAGTCATGCTCTAACCAACGAAGTTGTTCGAGGGATTCGGTCAATTCCAATGATGAGGGCTTCAGCATTTTTATTTGTTGAAGGGCATTCGTCGTGTAAGCATAAACACCTAAATGCTTGAAATAATTTGGTTCGCCATTTCGAGCAAAGGGAATGGTTGATCTTGAAAAATAGAGTGCTCTTCCTGAAGTGCTGAATACCACTTTCACTCGGTTTGAATCGTTCGCCTCTTCTCGGTTTTCAATTTGAACCACCAAGGTTGCAATGTCGGTTTTGGAGGAAATAAGGGCTTTCGAAAGTTCTTCCAACGATTCAACATGAACAAAAGGCTCATCGCCTTGAATGTTCAACACAAAATCAAAATCGTTTTCTATCTGCGGAAGGAGTTCGCAAATGCGCTCAGTGCCGCTGTTGCAATCTTCTGAAGTGTAAAATGCTTTACATCCGTATTCTTCAACATGCTTGAATATGCGCTCATCATCTGTGGCCACCCAAACATCAGAAAGCGAAGAACATTTTTTCGCTTGGTCTATTACCCTTCGGATCATGGATTTTCCATTGATTTCAATCAACGGCTTTCCAGGAAAGCGCGTGCTTCCATATCGAGCGGGAATAATACCAAGTCCTTTCATGCTACAAACTTAAGGTGTATTGCACCATAGTTAAACGAGGTTCTTCAATAGCGAGCGGACGAATAGCGTACTCGCGGTTGAGAACGTTGTTCATGATAAGTGCAATCTTATGTTTTTCTGAAAAGGTATAGCCAACTCGCGCATCGAAAACATAGTCGCCTTTGGTGTGATTGGCGCGCCATGAATTAATTCCCGGATTGAATTCAGTGGGAAGCTCGTGTTCGAGTTGAGAAAATGCTTTGTCAATGTTTTGCATGTGCGAATTTGATCGGAAGCTCAGTCCTGCATTAAATGCACCGCGGGTTGCACCAACATCTATTCTTATAAGGTGTTGCATGCGATATTTCAAGATATTGCTGTTCGTGTTTTCGCTTGTGGTTAAATAGGATGCTTGAGAAAACTGCGGAATGACAAGTGTTCCCGGAGTTTGTGCCGTTTGTGCATAGACATAGTCCGGGGTGGTGCTCATAGGTTTTGTGTACGTGTAACCTGCCAACACATCGAAACGAGTCTTGCGAATGTTACCGGTTCCCATAATACTGAGTTCAGCACCCTGAACTTTCGCACCCCCAGTATTCAAACTTTTAAACCCAATGACTTTTGATATTTGACCCAAGTCTGATAGAGGAACCGCCGTCCATTGCCCAAAAGTGAATTCAATAAAATTCCGAAACTCTTGTTGGAAGACAGCAACGTCAATAAATCCCTTGAATTCTCCAATTTTAAATCCTTGTTTAATTCCGATTTCGGCATTGTATGAAGTCTCTGGTTTTAAGTCTGGATTTGCAAAAACTTGAATGGCACCCAAACCCGTTACAATGAATTTTTCAGCAATACTTGGGAAGCGATATCCTTGTCCGTATGATGCGCGCAAGTAGGTTGCTTGACCCAATTTGTAATTTGCTCCTGCGCGAAATACGGGCTTGCCATTTTTTTCTTTATTCAATAGAAATTGCTCGTAACGCACACCTCCAGAAAGATTCAGGCGGTCACCAATTTTTTTGTCGATTTGAAAATAGGCAGCAGTATTTCTTGCTTGGTTGTGCCCGTCTGGATTTCCACCTACAAACAATTCCCCACGAGCATTGGTCTTTGTGTTTACCACCCCCGCCGTGGTTGTTAGGTTTTTTATCTTGTGGAGCTCCCAATTTTTCTGCACTTGATATTCCGTGTAGAAGACATCTGAGAAATTTCCTTGGTTGTTATCGTTGTTGTTGTCTAACGATTGCCATCTCGATTTCAGTGTGTGAACAGCGCCTTTTTTACTGGTGTATTGAATGGAAGGGTCAACAGTATATAACTGCTGAATGGTTCGTGTAGCGCTGCCGGCGTAGGCGCCGTACAATCCAGTTGAGCTGTTGTCCCAGATTAAAGTAGACAATGAATTGCTCGTGGAATAAATTCCAGCAAGACCTATGAAAAGACGATCGGTTAAGCGGTATCGAAGATTCAGGTTTAAACGCGCTCTATTTCCAGCGCTGTATCGATCTACTTTTAAAGGATTATAATTTCCATTTGAAAAGCTGCCGTCGGCTGTGTCTTTAATAGGACCTAAGTGTCCATCGTCGTATTGCATACTTGAAGCAAGAACAAAATCAAGTTTTCCGAATTTTTCAGAGTGAAGAAAATTAATTCCGCTTTTCATTCCTTGTCTGTTCCAATACACAGCAGAGTCTGATTGCGGCTTGGAATAGAATCCGTGATAAACTGAAACTTTTGTTTTTGGTTTTGAAGTGGGGTAGGCCGTTCTGAAATTGATAACACCGCTCAGTGCAGAGCTTCCGTAAAGCACGCTGCTCGCACCTTTGATAATTTCAACTTGTGAGACATTTTCGGTGGGAAGAAATCCCCAGCTCGGTTTTCCGGCGTCTCCGCTTAGAATAGGAATGTTGTCTACTAAAACCTGAACGCGGCTTCCGGCACCGAAGCTGTATCCGCTTCCACTGCGAATTTGTGGTTCGTCGTCTACAATAGCAACACCCGGAGTTTGCTGCAAAATTTCGTCTATGTTTACCGCGTTTTTATCTTGAATTAATTTCGGTTGAATCACCTCCATACTTACCGTAACCTCACCAATGTTTTGCTCATACCTTCCAGCAGACACAACAACCAAATTCATTTGTCCGTCGTTCGAAACCATTTCAATATTGAACTCTTGGTTCCCCGTTAACTGAATTTCTTTTTTGAAGGTCTGATGGGTTAAGTATGCGGCAATAAGAGTGTAGTTTCCCGCCGGAGCTTCAATGCTGAAGGTACCTTCGGGAGTGGAACTCATTCCGTAAGAAGTGTTTTCGAAATACACCAACACAGCGCCCAATGGTTTTTGCGTTTGTGAATCGCTAACTTTCCCTGAGAATTTAACTGTTCCAGATTGGGCCCAAGATGAAAGGCACAACAATAAACCCAAAAGGGTCAGGAGGTTTTGCTTAAGGTTCATATAGCAATAATAAGAAATACTTTTTTAAAATGAAACAGTGCTACAGTTTCGCAAACGATTTAATTTCTGTTTGCTCGAAATACGTGCGAAGTAATTCAATGGTATTCGGAAGTTCGTGCAGCACTACAATATCTCCTGCTTTAGATTTTTTGAGGCGATCCAATTGTTGCTGGAACGATATTTTTTTATCGAAATCACCGGGCATAATACTCCAACCAAACAAAGGAAATTTTTCTTTCAAGAAATTGTATTGCCACCATTTGAGTTTGCCATACGGTGGTCGAAAAAGAACAGTAGGCGGAAAGTTTTTTGGAAGTCTAAAGTTTTTTAAAAGAGCAGTGTGGCTGAGTGTTCTTGAGTTTATATGTTCGTTACAGTGAAAACCAATGGAGTGATCTTCTTCTAAAATTCGCTCTATGAGTTCAGGATATTTTACTGCGTTTTTTCCCAATAAAAAAAATGTTGCTAGTACGTTGTACTTTTTTAGAAGATCAAGTAATTGAATGGTAACTTCTGGATTCGGACCGTCATCGAAGGTTAAATATATTGATTCGGAGTCTTTGATTCGCCAAGTTATTTTTGGGAAGAGCCAATGTAAAACTCTAGGTGTACGAACGAAGTAGAAGCTCATAGTTTGCGGGCTAAAATAAAATCGCGTTTGTAGTTGACTTGAATTCCATCTTCGTTGAATGCTTCAAAGGTAGCAATGTAAATGCCTATTGCAAGTGCTTCGCCATTATCAGAAATCCCATCCCAAATGACATTGCCTTCAGGACCTAAATATTCGTTTCGAATCAAACGTTTTACGCGAATACCACGCTCGTTGTAAATAGTCAGGTTACCAACGCAGCCTGATTTCATTTCTGAAAAATGAAATTGAATGACATCGTCCATACCATCATTATCAGGAGAGAAAATCGATGTCGAAAGTTCGAAGACTCCGTTCATATTTTCGATTGAAATGGATTGTGAATTTTCTGCTCCTGGTGTCGCGAATCCCGATGACTCAGAGGCGCTATGCCAGTTGCTTTCTTGCGCTGAGGGTAGTTCACTTGAAAGTCTTTCAAGCGACACACCTTCAAATGAATTGAGCAATTGGAAATGCATCGATTCAGAATAATTCATTTCATCAATAATTTCATTTTGATTCGAGTAAATAATGCATGTTCCATCTGAATTGTTGAAAGTGGGAAGGGCATTTACACGAATGATGTTTTTAGTTTGAATGGAAGGGTACAAAGCGACGAGATCTATTCCATCTTCCGTGAATACAATGAATTCGTGCGGTAGAATTATTCTTCCTTCTAACGTTGCTTTTTCGTTTTCTGAACCCGTGTTGAGATATCCATTAGCAATAGATAGATGCTGAATGCAAACCGCATTTGACGAAGTGTTCAGAATCTCAACAAAATCGGAACTGCCAACATACGGATTGAAGAGAATCTCATTGATGACCAAATTCAGAGCAGAGGCATTTTCCGGAAATCCCCATAAGAAAGAAATAGCAGTGCTGTTCCCGCTGCAATCTGAAATTCCTTCAAGGTTGTAGTTCAATACTTCAGTATTGAGCACTTCAGAAGCATTCAGAGTTATGTATGTTGAAGGGTTTTCTGTAATGAAATTTCCAACCAAATTTTCTTCTTGAAATAAATTTCCATTAAGGGTAACTGGTTCGTTGAAATGAAGTGCAAGTGAACTGTCCTCAAGGGTTAGATAGAGCAATTCAGGTTTGCTTACATCGGGCGTCAGCGAGTAGACAGAATTCTCATATCCTGGTGAATTTCCAATTTCATTTTCGCACGCTTTCCAATTGTTGGAAGTGCTGCAGGGTAAATTTGGATTTGCCAATTCAAGCGACCATCCGCCATTGGCTTTGAAACTGTTGTTAAACCAATCTATGCTGTAGCGTATGCTGTCTAAGTGCATTCCGTTCATGCTTAGTTTTAAAAGCATTCCAGAATTGGTTAATGTTGGAAAGGAAGGAATTAATAGTTTGTTCGATACCGAGAGAAACGAAAGACTTTCAGTAACATCTCCAAGAACAAGATATTCATTCGGAAGAAGCAATTGGCTTCCTTCAAAAACGCAGCTGTTTATGGAGAGTCCATGCAGCTCAAGTGTGTGCGAACTTTTGTTAAAGACTTCAATAAACTCAGAAGGAATGCCTTGAACAACAGGATCGGGGTCGGCAAGAATTTCAGTGAAAATCAGATCCCCAAATTCAGGTGTTTTCCCTTGATAAATTTCTATGGAAAAGTTGGAAATATTTCCGTCACAGTCTGCAAGAGCCGATTGCGAAAGCGTGTAGAATGTTTCGGGTTGAAGGTTTGCATTGAAAGTGATAACTACAACAGTATTGGATTCTGAAAATTGAACACTTGAAATCGGAGCGTTATCACAAACGAAGTTGTTTGAAATCGTGTTATCAATGCTTTCATTGAAGGAGAGGGTAACTTGATTGGCTTGATTCAAATTCCAACTGAGTAATTGCGGACCTTCCGTATCTGGAGAATTATTATAGATGCTGTTTTGAAATCCGGGAGTTCCTCCAGTGGCATTATTCGATGCTGACCAATTCAATTGACTACTACAGATTTTATGCGGATTGATTTGCTCTAAACTCCATCCGCCGTCTGATTTTTCGCTGCTGTTGTACCAATCATCTCTATATGAAACGATATCTATTGCATTGTTGTTTAAATCGAGCAATGTCAGGCTATCTGCTGAATTGGTGAGTGCTGTTAACGAAACAATTCCAATTGAATTGGGAAACCACGAAGTGTTGTTGGCGTCGCAGAGAATGACGTATTCATTCGGATTCAGCAGATATGAAGGCAGTGTTTTTTCAGTAGTTGAATTCACCAATTTCCATCCCGATAATTCAAAAGGAATTGAATCTGCGTTGAACAACTCAATGTATTCCGCATCGGGTAATCCATTTGATGGGGTCGGGTCTGCATAGAGTTCATTGATGACAACCGAACGAACGTTCGGTGTGTTTACCACAGTTGGTGGAATTTCATTTCCGAAATAGATATTATCGAAATAGAATTTCGTTGCGTTTGAGGAAGTGTAAATGCAACTCACGCCAACAAAGGATGTTTGATTGTACGTGTTGTCGAAAATGGAAAATTCTGATGTGAAGTTTGTTCCGCCAGTTGGGTCAACCTGCACGCTCCAATTTCCTATATTGTCTCTTAAGACTTGAATGTTCAGGTAGAAGGAAGAAGCTACCAATCCTGCCGTTCCTGCGGCGAGCTCCACAATCCCCAGAGGGCCATCGTCTCGAAAAAACTTGATGGCGTCTGTTGAACCGGCTTCACCGAGTTTGAGGAAATAGCCCGAGCTATTCGAACCTGAAGTTGCGCTTGCAAAGGAGAGGTCAGAACCATTCGCAACCAAATAGATTCTCGAGTGATTGTTGTCGCTTCCTGAAAACGTTTGTTTCACTGTTAAGCGCCACTCTTTGTTGTCAATGGAAGAATTGGTTGTTTCGGCAGAGAGATAACTCTGTCCGCCTAGTGTGTTGAACAATTGCAATTGTTGGCTTGTGTTCACCACGAATACATCAGTGGAGCCGATCCATGTGGGATTCGTGTTGAAGTTGCCGTCGTTGAAATTATCGTTGATTTGAGCGGGTACTGGAGAGCACGAATAAAGTGCAAACGCCATGGGGAGAAATTTTTTGTAGTGCATGATAAATGTTTTGTGATTATTCTTTCGAAACTAAAATGCACAAGTAGTAATTTCGTGAAAAACATATGTATGAGAATTGCAGTTGTAGGTGCTACCGGATTGGTTGGAAAAAAGATGCTTCAAATTCTTGAGGAGCGAAAATTTCCGTACGATGAAATCATACCTGTTGCCTCTGAAAAAAGCGTTGGACAAACCGTTTCTTGTTGCGGAAAAGAGTGGTCGGTTGTTTCTCTAGCCACTGCGGTTGCTGCTTCTCCGGATATTGCCTTGTTTTCAGCAGGCGGAGAAACAAGTTTGGAATGGGCACCGAAATTTGCAGAGACCGGATGTGTTGTTATAGACAACAGCAGTGCATGGCGAATGGCTGAAGGAATTCCTTTAGTGGTTCCAGAAATTAATGCAAACAGCATAAATGCGCATAACAAAATTATCGCAAATCCGAATTGCAGCACCATTCAAATGGTTATGGTATTAAAGCCGCTGCACGACTTATATAAAATCAAACGCGTGGTAGTTTCAACCTACCAGAGTGTTACAGGAACTGGAAAGGTTGCTGTTGATCAATTGATGAACGAGCGTGTTGGAAAGGAAGGTGAAAAGGCATATGCTCACACCATAGATATGAATCTTATTCCTCAGATAGATGTTTTCCAGTCGAATGGATACACCAAGGAAGAGATGAAGATGATTCTCGAGACCAAGAAGATTATGGAAGACAATTCCATTGCAGTAACCGCTACTGCGGTAAGAGTTCCTGTCATGGGCGGACACTCAGAATCGGTAAACATTGAATTCGAAAATGCTCCAGATATTACTAAAGTAAAAGAGGTGCTTAGTGCCTTCCCTGGAATTGAAGTGGTAGATAATATTGAACAAAAACTTTATCCGATGCCTCTCATTCACGCTGCGGAAAGTGATAGCGTTTTTGTTGGACGCATTCGCCTCGATGAGTCGCAAGCCAATACGTTGAATTGTTGGATAGTTAGCGATAACCTTCGCAAAGGAGCAGCCACCAATGCAGTTCAAATAGCAGAATACTTGGTAGCGAACAAATTGGTTTAACCTTCCATTTCAACACTAACGCTTTCCACTTGGTGACCCATTGGCGCGTTAATCTTCGTCAATCGAATTCCAACCGAATGAGCGTTCGGGAAACGAAGTTTCATTGCCGTGTGCATGCGAACCAAAACCGTTTCAATCAACTTGGCCCTTATTTTCATTTCAGAATAAACCAATTCTTTTACTGCAACGTAGTCAATGGTTTTTTCTAGATCATCGGTTTCAGCCGATACTTCGAAAGCCCCTTTAATCCAAACATCTACACGGTAATCGCCACCAATAACTTCCTCCTCTTTCCAGCATCCGTGATGTGCACGAACCTGAATATTGTTCAATTGAATTTTCATTTTAACCTAGGGTGTCAATGCATTTTTGAATGCGTGGTAAAACGAATTCTTTTCCAACCAACGCAGCCACATGCGAAGCGCCAGGACCTGTAAGCACTCCTGTAAGCGCAATTCGGAACAACGGCATTACAGCACCCATTCCTAAACTGTTGTCTACTAAGAATTGCTTCATGGCTGCATCAATCGTTTCAACCGTGAATGGCTCAAGCGTTACGAGCACAGCTGCCCATTTTTGAAGAATGGCTGCAGACTCTCCTAATTTCCATTTCTTCGCAACAGCATCTTCATCGTATGCAGTTGGATCTACGAACAAATAATTTCCGTCTAATAAATCTTTAGGAAATACAGCACGTTCAAGCATAAGCTCAATAACACCTTCAACGTATGCTTTGTCAACGTCGTATCCTTTTTCAATAACCGAAGGCATAATCATGTCTGCAAGCTCAGCACGTGGCGTGTTGCGCATGTATTGTTGATTGAACCACTTCGTTTTTTCCGGATCGAATTTCGAACCTGATTTTCCTACACGTTCAATGGTGAAGGCTTCAACCATTTCATCCATTGTGAAAATTTCTTGGTTGTTGCTCGGTGCCCAACCCAACAAAAGCAACATGTTAATGAAGGCTTTCGGAAGGTATCCGCTTTCGCGATATCCGCTGGAAATATTTCCTGTTTCTGGATCGGTCCATTGCAAAGGGAAGACAGGAAATCCTAAACGATCTCCATCTCTCTTGCTCAATTTTCCGTTACCGTCTGGTTTCAAAATCAACGGCAAATGCGCGAATAACGGCGCTTCCCATTCAAACGCTCTATACATCATAACGTGTAACGGCGCTGAAGGCAACCACTCTTCCCCACGAATAACGTGGCTAATTTCCATGGTGTGATCGTCTACAATATTCGCCAAGTGATACGTTGGCATTCCATCTGACTTGTAAAGTACTTTGTCGTCGAGTTCGTTGGTAGAGAACACCACCCATCCGCGAATAATGTCTTGAAATCTTACTTCTTCGTTGCGTGGCATTTTGAAACGCACAACAAATGGATCTCCTTTTTCCAATCGAGCCGCAACTTCGTCTGCAGGAAGGGTCAATGAGTTCTTCAAGGTCATGCGCGAAATGCTGTTATATTGCCAGTTCGGCATCTTCGCTAATTCAGCTTGTTTGCGAATGTTGTCTAATTCTTCAGGGGTATCGAATGCGTAGTATGCCCAGCCTTTTTCAATCAATTCCACCGCATACGCCTTGTACATGGGCTTTCTTTCGCTCTGGCGATAAGGCTCGTGCTTTCCGCCATAACCAACACCTTCGGTGGGTTCAATGCCGCACCACTTCAATGAATCGAGTATGTATTGCTCAGCACCCGGAACATAGCGTGTTTGGTCGGTGTCTTCAATTCGAATGAGAAAATCTCCGCCGTGTTTCTTAGCGAAAAGATAATTGTATAACGCAGTGCGCACTCCACCCATATGCAATGGGCCGGTTGGACTTGGAGCGAAACGAACACGAACTCTTGGTGATGTCATAATAGTTTTTGAAAGTGTGCAAATTTACGATAATAGTGGGCTTGATTACAATTTAGAACCTTCGGCTAAGGCGTTCAACAAGCGATTGGCTTTGTCCATGTTTTGTACTTCTGGAAATGCAATGCGCAGGGTCTCATCTTTCTCATACATTTTTCCAGCAACCGGATTGAGTTTAATGAAGTTCAAAATGCGTGTGAATGCTTCGCTTTGGTAGAACGGTGAGTCTTGTTTCGAAATGAAATAACCAATCATTTTCCCACTCTTCAACACCAGCTTTTCGAATCCAATTTCTCTTGCTTTCCATCGCAAGCGCATGGTGTCTATGAGTTGAATAACGGGCTTCGGAATAGGACCGAATCTGTCTTCCAGATCTTTAGAGAACTTTTGAATTTCTTCTTCTTTCTCCATATCATCGAGCGCTTTGTACAATGCAATTCGTTCGGAAATATTTCCAACATACTCATCGGGAATCAACAATTCGAAGTCTGTTTCAAGCACAGTGTCTTTCACGAACGTAGCGCTCTTCTTCATTTCCTCTTCATACAATTCTTGGAAATGTTCTTGCTTCAATTCTTGAAGAGCTTCGTCTAAAATTTTCTGATACGTCTCGAATCCCAATTCATTGATAAATCCACTTTGTTCACCTCCCAACAAATTTCCTGCTCCGCGAATATCCAAATCGCGCATAGCAATGTGCATTCCCGATCCAAGATCAGAGAATTGTTCAATAGCCGTCAAGCGTTTTTTCGCGTCGTCGGTAAGCATGTGGGTAGGCGGACTCAACAAATAACAAAACGCTTGTTTGTTGTTTCGTCCTACGCGTCCGCGCAATTGATGAAGATCACTCATTCCAAAATGATGCGCATCGTTAATGATAATCGTATTTGCATTCGGAATGTCAATACCACTTTCAACAATGGAAGTGGAAACGAGCACGTCGAATTCTCCTTCAATAAATTTATTCATCACCTCTTCCAAATCTTCACCGCTCAATTGTCCGTGGCCAATGCCAATTCGCACATCTGGACAAACACGTTGAATCAATCCGGCCATTTCTTGAAGGTTCTGAACGCGGTTGTGCACGAAGAAAACTTGACCACCTCTTTGCACTTCGTAGCTTATAGCATCACGAACAATCTCTTCTCCAAATGGAATTAATTCAGTTCGAATAGGAACACGATTCGGCGGTGCTGTTTGAATGATACTCAAGTCGCGCGCTCCCATTAAAGAAAATTGCAAAGTTCTTGGAATAGGCGTGGCAGTAAGCGTTAGTGCATCTACATTTGCGCGAAGCAATTTCAATTTGTCTTTTGCCGCTACTCCGAATTTCTGTTCTTCATCTATGATCATCAATCCAAGATCGTTGAAGACCACGCGTTTTCCGAGAATAGCGTGGGTGCCTATAAGTATATCAACTTTCCCGTTTTTCACTTTCTCAAGTGTCTCTGAATTTTGTTTCGCTGTTTTGAAACGGTTGATGTATTCAATGGTTACTGGAAAATCTTTCAATCTAGATTTAAAACTCTTGTAATGTTGAATGGAAAGAATGGTTGTTGGAACAAGCACAGCCACTTGCTTTCCGTCTGCAACCGCTTTGCACGCTGCGCGAATAGCAATTTCTGTTTTTCCAAATCCAACATCTCCGCAGACCAAGCGATCCATCGGGAAGGCAGCTTCCATGTCTTCTTTCACTGCAACAGAGGCCTTGTATTGATCGGGAGTATCTTCATACATAAAGGAGGCTTCCAATTCTGTTTGCATGTACGTGTCGGGCTGAAAGGCGAATCCTTTTGTTGACTTCCGCTTCGCATAAAGCTTTATTAAATCGAAGGCAATTTCTTTCACCTTCGTTTTCGTTTTACGCTTTAGGTTTTGCCATGCGTTGCTTCCGAGTTTGTCCATGGTAGGAGCAGTTCCTTCCTTTCCAGAAAACTTGCTAATGCGGTGCAACGAGTGAATGCTTACGTAAAGAATATCTCCGCCTTTGTAGGTTAGACGAATGGCTTCTTGTTCTTTTCCATTCACATCAATTTTCTGTAACCCACTGAATTGGCCTACTCCGTGGTCTATGTGTACAACGAAGTCTCCCGGTTGCAGCGCAAGAATTTCTTTCAGCGTTAATGCTTCTTTGTTTTTCTTGAATCCTTCTTTCAGTTTAAATCGATGGTAACGTTGAAAAATTTGGTGGTCGGTGTAGTACAGAATTTTTTTATTCTGATCCACGAACCCTTCGCTTATTTCTAGAATCTCTTGAATGTAAGCGATGTCTTTTTTCTTGTCTTGAAATATTTGATCGAGTCGCTCCAATTGTTTCGACTGTCCTGCCACAATGTGTGCTTTGTAGCCTTGTTGAATAAGATTTTCCAGATGCTCAGCAAGCATTTCGAAATTTTTATTGAAGGAAGGTTGTGGCGTGCAATGAAACTCTTCTGTTTCACCTAAGAATTGTCGTTTACTTCCGAATTCAATGACACGTTTGTTTTCCAGTTGCTTCAACCATTCATGTTTTGAAGTAAACAATTCTTCGGGCTTGTCGTGTGCAATATTGTCTGAAAGTCTATTGAATCTCTCCTCTGCTTTTTCCATTTCAGCTTGAAATTGCGCAAGAGAAGATTCAGTGTTACTCATCCAAATAACAGTGTTGGCAGGAAGGAAATCGAGCAGTCCAATGCGTACTTCTTCCGAGTGTTTCGAATGCGTATTTGGAACAATAATGGCCTTGGTCATTTTATTCACCGACAGTTGCGTTGAAGGGTCGAAGTTTCGAATGCTCTCTACTTCTTCATCGAAGAATTCAATGCGGTAAGGATATTCATAGCTGAACGAAAACACATCGACAATTCCTCCGCGCACGGCGTATTGTCCAGGTTCATAAACGTAATCTACTTTTTCAAATTGAAATTCAATGAATACTTCATCAATAAAATCCATGGAGTACGATTGTCCAACATCAATGCTGAATGTGTTTTTTTCGAGCTCGTGATGTGTGACAACCTTTTCAAAAAGTGCTTCTGGGTATGATACAACGATGTAGTTTTTTCTATTCTTCTGAAGTTTGTTCAGCACCTCTGTGCGAATAGCAATGTTTGCGTTTTGAGTGGTTTCAACATCGTACGCAAGTCTCGCTGTGCGTGGAAAAAAGAGCACCGGTGTTTTCTCTTGTTCTTTTTCGTCGGATCCAATTTCAAGAATGGATTCTAAATCGTTTAGAAAATACGCTGCCTTTTCTTTGTCTTCGAGCACTAAGAGTTGTGTAACTGGAGAAGATTCGTAGAACGCGCTGCAAATAAATGCGGGGGCACTTCCTGCAAGTCCCTTTAGGTGAAGCTTACTTTTGTCGTCAGCAATTTTACCTTCTATCGATGCTATTTCTTTTTCCCAAACGGAAAGACGTGGTTTCATAGGTGCTTCATCAAACGACTAAACCCCAAGATTGATTTCTCGGGGAATTTTGTTTCAGCAAAAGTAAAGGATGCTAAGCGCCACAAAAAGTTAATTCGCTTTTTTAATGGTGAAGCCAAAAGTGCTTCCCACTTCTTCGGTGCTTCTTACACTCAAGGTTTGCTGATGACTTTCAATAATGTGCTTGCATATCGCTAGACCCAGACCAGAGCCACCCTCATGACGAGAACGACTTTTATCAACGCGATAAAAACGTTCGAACAATCGGGCTAAATGTTCTTTGGCAATTCCAATTCCGTTGTCTGCCACTTCAACCAAAATATTATCGTTCATATCGTAAAAACGAATGCGTGTCTCGCCCCCTTCGTTTCCGTAGTTCACGCTGTTTACGATGAGGTTAATAAGCACTTGCTCTATTTTATTTCTGTCGGCTTTTACCCACAATTCGTTGAAGGGACCGTTCTTCACGAAAAGGTTTACTTTTTTTTCCGTCGCGAATTTTTCGAGTGATTCACAAACGTCGTGCGCGAGTTGTAAAATATCGAATCGAACAATTTTTAACATGATAGCGCCACTTTCAAGTTGAGAAATTTCGTCTAAATCAGCGACTAAGTGCTCCAATCTTTCACAGCTAGAGATTGCTCGGTCAAGAAATTTCCGACGAAGCTCTGAATCCATGTCGTCGTTTTCGGCAAGGGTATCTAAATATCCTTGAATATTGAATATGGGAGTCTTTAATTCGTGAGCAAGGTTACCAACGAATTCTTTCCGGAAGTTATCTGTCTTTTGAAGGTCTTTAATCTCTTCAATTTTTTCCTCTGCCCAATGCGCTACATCCTGATTAACCTCTGCCAAGATATCGGTGCTCATTTCTAATCCTTTTTTTTCAGCTTGTGTTTTAAAGGAGTGAATGGTCTTGTATATCAGCTTTACTTTACTGTAGAGGAATCTTTCAATAAATGTGTAAACCACGAAATACGTGATAGACATTCCAAGTGCTATAAATAGAAGAAGCAATTCAATTTCGAAATCGCGTTCAAGAAAGTAGGCCAGTATGAAATAAACAGTTGCCAGAGGCAAGACAACGAAAAGCGCTGAGACCAGCGCGACTTGTTTTGGAGTTCGAACGTTCACTCTTCGAATTTAAAACATTCAGGCTTCGAATTTGTATCCGACACCTTTAATTGTTTTAAAATTTTCGTCACCTAATTTTTCACGTAGTTTGCGAATGTGAACATCAATGGTTCGGTCACCAACAATCACATCATTTCCCCAAATGGAGTTAAGAATGTTTTCTCTTGTAAATACGCGGCCTGGGGCGCTAGATAGCAATACTAAAAGTTCGAATTCTTTTTTTGGAAGTTGAATTTGAACACCGTCTTTAGTCACTAAATATTTTTCTCGATCAATTTCAATTCCACCGATACTCATGTCTTTTTTTGCATCTGTAGGACCAGATCTGCGAAGTAGGGCTTTGATTTTAGACACAAGCAAACGTTGGCGAATAGGTTTCGTTATGAAATCATCTGCTCCTGCTTCGAATCCTGCAATTTGGCTATAGTCTTCGTTTCGTGCAGTTAAAAAAGTAATGACAACATTTTGTAAGGAAGGAATTTCTCGAATTTCTCTGCACGTTTCCATACCATCCATTTCGGGCATCATAACATCTAGAATAATTAAATCGGGCAATTCTCTTTTCGCAACTTCAAGTCCTTTTTTTCCATTCAGCGCGGTGCAGACATCATACCCTTCTTTTTCCAAATTAAATGTGAGCAAGTCAAGAATGTCTTGTTCATCATCTACACAAAGTATTTTTGGTTTTTTTGCCATTCTATTGCAATCTTTGAAACGAGTTATTCGGAACGAAGGTATGAGTCTTTTAAAGATTTACAAGACGCCTAAGGTTAACCTAAAGTTAAGTTTTCTTAACGCGGAAATGATATAAAAATGGGACAATTTCAAAATAAAGTGGTGTGGATTACGGGTGCAAGTAGCGGCATAGGTGAAGCTGTTGCAAAGGCTTTCAATGCTGATGGAGCGGTGGTAATAATATCATCACGAAGAAGGGAAGAGTTGGAGCGTGTTAAAGCGTCCTGCGTAGATTCTGATAAAGTTCATATTTTTCCTTTAGATTTAACCAAAGGGGAATCTATTCTGGAAGTGTCTAATGATGTGTTGTCGAAGTTCGAGATCGATATTTTATTCAACAACGGTGGAATTAGTCAGCGTTCAATGACTGCAGAAACCTCCATAGAAAATGACCGGAAAATTTTCGAAGTAAATTACTTCGGACATGTTCAAATGACCAAAGCTGTTTTGCCTCAAATGTTGGCACGGGGTTCTGGTCGAATTGTTACCATTTCCAGTTTAACAGGCAAATGGGGATTTTATTTACGTTCGGCCTATTCAGCTTCGAAGCATGCGCTGCATGGATTTTTCGATTCGTTGCGCATGGAGGTAGAAGATTTAGGTATTCGGGTGACTTTAATAACACCGGGATTTATTGCAACTGAAATTTCGAAGCACGCTTTGGACAAGTCTGGGAATCCTTCTGGAGAAATGGATAATAATCAGGCGCAAGGAATTTCTTCAGAAGAGTGTGCGAGACAAATCTTGAAGGGAATTGCTGCCGATAAAGACGAGTTTGGTGTAGGTGGAAAAGAATTGCGCGCGCTGTTTTTACACCGTTACTTTCCGAAACTATTTAAGAAAATCTTAAAGAAACAGGCTGCCCGTTAGTCTTTAATTCGAGAAAAGCGAAGCGCATTCAACATAAAGTTTGGAAGCGGTTTCAGTGGGTCACGCTTTTCAACATTCAAAAAGATTCCCCATTTTTCTACAATTGGAACTTTGTACACTTCGATTAATTCTATGAGCGTACCGTCTAGATCATCGATATAGGTGCAATGCACTTTCGTTTGTCCCATGCTCAACGCATCGTTGCTGTCGCATCTGAAAGCAAACCCTTGATCGGCTAAATTTTCGCCCAATTTTTTCATTCCCTTCACATCTAATCCAAGATGAACAAATCCAGAATCTCCCCAAATGCGTCCTTTGAACGTTCTTGCAGGAACACGATCCAACGCTTGAACCAATTCAATGAATGTGGCGCCCATTACACGCGCGAAGCCGCCTCCAGTCGGAGCCGATTGCTTTAAACGAACACGACGGTATTGCTCTTTTCCACCTGGAAGATGTCCCCAGTCGTTGAATGTCCCTGTTCGGTCGAAAACAATTTCGTCGTATCCCAACAGGTTTGAATAAAGATTGAGTGCCGCATCTATGTTGGTCACACCAATGCTGCATCCCGCAACACCATTGCTCGGGTGTCCCATGTCTCTGTAGCATTCAGTAGTTGGTTCCACGCGAAAAAAATTACCGTCAATATCAGTTAAATCGAAGACTTGTTGTTGCGCAGGATTCAACTGAATTTCACTCAAATTAAGTGCGCCGTTGCTAGTGCAATAGGCATGCATATTTTTCACATCGCGCGACTTCATGTGTACTTGGAAGATATGAAGATCTCCCACTTTGATTTGAAAATCGGCCTTGCGAGGTTCGAAGGTTGTTGGACGAATAACTTCCATTGCACAACCACCTTGAAGATTCATTATCATGCTTGCGCGCTTGGTAATGGTTTTTCCGTGCGTATAGCAATCCATAAGCGGTGCAGGTTGAACACTATCGAAAAACGGAATGTTCATTCCGAAAATCTGGCGGTAATATTTCAGTGAAGCATCCATGTCTTGCACGGCAACACCAATGTGCTGAATGCTATTTATTCTGTTCATTACAAATTTCTTTTAATTGACGAATACATTGCTCTTGCGCGGTCTTCCATTTGGAATAATCTGTACTTCGCTGGGAACAATCTTTTTTGTATTTAATAATTTTTTTGAAGCGGTCGATGCGCATGCGTGAACGAACTTCAAATACACCAGTTCCAATAAGAATAAGCACTCCAATAAAATAGTTTATCCCGAAAATAGGAAAGGCTATGGCAAGAATGAAAATGTAAGGAATGCTGAAGAATAGCTTGAATGAAATGCGAATGGAATTTCGGAAAAGCGGATCCTTTAATTTGGTTTGAACAAAGTTCTCGGTGAAATTCGAAATAGGGAAGAAGATAATTTTACCGACAAGATTAAATGGAACTGTGACGAACACGCGAAGGGTATTCCAGAATTGCCATTGGTTTGAATCGAATTCGATTCGATTTGAAAATCTAAGTTCTTTTGAAAGTTCATTGAACGTTTTAAGTTCCTCCAGGAATTGTGGTTGTTCGAATTTATTTGAGTTAACCATATCCTGATAAATAAGCACGTTCTCGTGCCAATCGTTATACGGATTCACAAAATGCAAAAGGTCTTGAATGGTGATGTACTCTTCGTAATACTCTTCGTTACGGATGTCCGTCATAACCGTCTGTAAATGCTGACTTATTTCAGCTACCAATTCATTCGCCCAAATAGCTTTGTTCGCCGTGGTGTAATCTTCTTTTGAAAGCACAATGGGTTGTCCAATGCGCAGTAGGAAGTTACCATCTTTTTCGAAGAACTCAGAATACTCCAACCCTAAGGATAAAATCCGAATTTGTTGCAAGTTTGGATTTGCTTCAAAAGTGCCAATGATTAATCTTCCGATTCCTTTCTTAAGGGGAGTGTTGAGCGATTTTTTTCCTTTGTGGGTTCCTTCAGGAAAAAGACTAATCCAATGACCGCGATTCAAACGCTTGTAACACTGTTGGAAGATTGCTTCGTTGCGATCACGAAGATCTGCTACATTATCTTTTTCACGGTAGACAGGGAGCATGTTTACTTTTCTCAAAAGGAAAGAAACAAGCCCTGGTTTAAAAACATCTGAGCGTGTGAGCCAGTGTAGTTGTTGGCTGATTATTGTGCAGCAAAGTAGAGGGTCAAGTAGAGCGTTCTGATGATTTCCAACAACAATAGTGGGGATCTCGCTTCCTTTTAAATTTTCATAGCCAACTACACGAAACTTTCTGTGAAAGAGTCGGAGCCCAAAAACTAAAATGATTCTAAAAAATTCGTACAACCAAGATCTACGCATAGCGAAAAGAAACGAAGATAACTTTATTTTGTTCTATCCTGCAACTCAACCATCTTCAAATAAGCACTGTCTTTTTGCATCAGCTCTTGGTGCGTTCCTGTTTCAACAATACTTCCTCCGTCTAAAACAATAATTTTTGTTGCATTGCGAATGGTAGAAAGGCGGTGCGCAATAACCAAAGATGTTCTGTTTTTCATGAGCTCATCAAGAGCCAGTTGAACCGCTCTTTCGTTCTCTGTATCTAAAGCTGAAGTAGCTTCGTCTAAGATGAGAAGTTTCGGATCTTTCAGAATGGCGCGTGCAATGGCAATTCGCTGACGCTGTCCGCCTGAAAGTTGTATTCCACGATCTCCAACAATGGTGTCCCAACCTTCCGTAAATTGTTCAATGAATTCCCAAGCGTTAGCGCGTTCGGCTGCTGATTTAATTTCTTCGTCAGAAGCCGAAGGCTTTCCGTACGCAATGTTCTCACGTATACTTCCACCAAACAACAAAACCTCTTGAGGAACATAAGCCATGCTTTTACGCAAGTCGTGTAATTTCCAATTAGAAAACGAAACACCGTCGTAAAGAATGTCTCCTTCCGTTGCATCATAAAAGCGAAGCAAGAGATTCGCAATGGTTGATTTTCCTGAACCCGAAGAGCCCACAAGTGCAATTTGTTCTCCTTCTTTTACTTCGAAAGAAACATCTTTGAGCACGGCCATTTCCGCTCTGATGGCGTAGTTGAACGAAACGTTTTTAAACTCGAACGTTCCGTTGAATTGTTTTTCTACGGCTGTTTCTTCCTCAGGAATATTTTCTGGCTCCATGGCAAGTATTTCCATCACTGAATCTATAATTCCGAGGCTGCGTTGAAGAGACCCCATTTGTGCAGCAAGGCCGCCTATAGATCCTGCAATTAATCCAGTTAGCATAATGAACTGCGGAAGCACTTCAACAGGCAATTGTCCGGTTTGTTGCAAATGCGCGCCCACACCAATCACAAGTCCCAGTGTTCCGAATAAGAAAATAATAATGAACGTACCAAACATGCCGCGCCAGATGGCACTCTTCATGGCATTTGCACGGACATCTAAAATGCGTTTGTAGTAACGAGATATTTCAAACGGCTCGTTGCTGTAGCTTTTCACACTAACAACACCGGTAAATGTTTCATTCAACACCACACCAGATTCTGCAACTTTATCTTGCGTTTCCTTGCTCAGTTTTTTTATGTAACGCCCGAAAAATACCATGACAACAATGATGACCGGTAGTGTTCCCAACATAACAAGTGTGAGATACGGTGAGTATGAAACCAACCAACCCACACCCACGAAAATGATAACGGATTGACGAAGGAATTCGGCAAGCGTGGTGGTAAGTGTTTCTTGAATGGCAGTTATGTCGGAAGTGATTCGACTGCTTAAATCTCCCACTCTTCGTTCGTTGTAGAACTGAATGGGCATGCGTATGATTCGTGAATAAGTATCCTTGCGTAAGGCAAGCATTGCGTTTTCAGAAACATAAGAAAACAGATAAACTCGAAAGAATGAGAATACACCTTGTATGATTAGCAAGCCAACCAATGCAACGAGTGTTTTGGAGGTCATTCCCTCACCTTCCCAATGAATAGCCGACAAGAGTGATTGAGTTAATGCACCGCCAGGCAAAGCAGCCTGGGCATTCGGAGTCAAAAGGAATCCGAGTAGTGCGGTAATCACAATAACGAGTAATCCGGAAACCACAAGCAAAAGCATTCCAATAAAAAAGGAAAATGCGTAAGGACGTAAATAACGAAACAAGCCCATGGCACTGGAGATTGTCGCTTTTGAAATTTTCTTTTTTGGGGCAGTAGCGCTTTCTTTCACCTTGAAATATTTTGGCGAATTTAGTGCCCTTTGGGCCTATACGACCATCATTGTTTTATTCAATTTCGAAGAGGGAAAGAAAAATTATAAAGAAAGATGTAGGTACATTAAATGTATGTACATATATTTGCATCGTGAAATCAATCGGAGAAGAGATACAACAATCAGAATTCAGCGATGCCTACCAAAAGTTGGGCATTAATATTCTCTTTACAGCTGCATGGTTCGGAGAGAGGAATAGGTTGGCTTTAAAAGATTACGACATTTCCTTACCGCAATTCAACGTACTTCGGATTTTGCGCGGACAAAAAGGTCAACCCATGTCTGTAGCAGGTTTGTGTGAGCGAATGATTGACAAAAGCAGCAATGCTTCGCGCATAGTGGATAAGCTAGAAGCACGAAAGCTTGTTTCAAGAAGAGTTTGTGACAAAGACAGAAGGCAAGTGGATGTTGTAATTACGGATAAGGGAATCTCCCTCTTGGAAGAATTAAATGAAAAGGTGCCCTCCTTTAAAACAATTATGGCAAAACAATTGTCTTCCAAAGATGCCGAGGCATTAAATTTCGCTCTCGATCAAATTAGAAATCAGAAATAAACAAAAAATAAAAATCAATCAAATGAAAAAGGCAATTTTAGCATTAGTCGTAGCAATCGTTTCAGCCGCGGGAGTTCAAGCGCAATTAGCAGATGGAAAGTACATTTTAGACTTCAACAAGAGTTCAATTGTTTGGAGCGCAAAGAAGGTAACGGGTAGCGGACACACTGGAACGGTGCGTGTTTCAAGCGGTGTAATTTATGTAAAAGGAAACGCAGGTATAACAGGAAAAGTGAAAATTGATATGAACGCCATGGCTATTACGGACATTTCAGACCCAGGCACAAACGCAAACTTTTTGAATCACTTGAAAAATGATGATTTCTTTAACACAGTTGCATTTCCAGATGCCATGTTCGAAGTAACTTCTGTTGCAGTTGCGAAGGGAAATAACGGAATTACACACAACGTGACCGGTAACATGACCATTAAAGGAATTACCAAATCATTATCGTTCCCAGCGAAAATCAACGGTGGTGGAAATCAAGTTTTTGTTGAAGGTAGTGTGGCTGTGGATCGTTCGCAGTTCGATGTGAAATACGGTTCTACGGCATTTTTCGATAACCTAGGAGATAAGGCAATTGACAACATCTTCACTTTAAACGTGAAGTTGGTGGGTGATTTGAAGAAGTAAGTTTTGATTAGTTAAGGTAGGAAAAGGTCGTCATTCAATGACGGCCTTTTTTGTTTTGTATTTGTCGTACAAGAAATACTTCAAGTCAACGGAAAAATAACTTCCCGAAAGACTTAACCACAAACGTTCTGATCCAGCCGTGGTTTCTACCGTTGCTTGTGATCCTGCAATTCTTCCGAACGGTCTGTGGAATGAAGCGCCAATGTAGTAATAGCCTTGTTTTTCCGTTCGATATTCAAAACCCAAATTAGATTGCGCAGCCAAAGCACTCCACTTAATGCGATAGGTTTTTTGACTGAAATCGTAATATGTGGAATCTACTTTTTCCGAACTGAATGTCTCTGTTTCACTGGGAAAAAAGTCAAGGGAAATTCCTGCGCTGGCATTCATATACCATGCTTTTCCTAATCGAACATAAATCAAGGCTTGAATGGGAATTTCGTAGGCAATGAAAGTCATGTTTTGTTTTGAATTAACTTGAACACTGTCGTTCAAATTGAATCCCAAAGAATAGCTTCGCTTCACGAAATTCAAGCCAGTTTCTAAATTCCAGAATTTTCCGATAGGCTTCCGAATGATAGCCCCGAAGCTTATTCCAACATTTGATTTTGCGCTGTAAGTAAAATTCGGAGAAGAGGCCGTTTCAATAGCTGTATTCAAATAGGCATTCGGAATAATAGGTCGAAGCTGAAATCCAAACTTGAATTCATTGGCAGTAGAATTTTGTCCGAATATTTTTCCAGACATAAAAATCAAACACAAAAAGAAAATTATTTTTTTTCTGAATTCCATTCGGTCACGTATTCAAGTGGTTTGCGGTGATTCGTTGGCCATTCACCTTCGACATAACCTAAATAAACGATGCCTAGGCAACGTTGTTGTGCTGGCAGATTTAATGTTTGATTGAATTTTTCTGTTCGAATAAATCCAGGGGTTGCCCAAAAACTTCCAATGCCATAGGCCGTAGCTGTGAGCATGATGTTCTGTATAGCGCAAGCCACTGCGTATTCTTCTTCATGCACGGCGGCTTTTTCAGAGGCGTCCGTACAAACCACAACAACTGCGGTGGTATTGTTCAATCGAGTTGCGATTCGTTCTCTTTTTACGGGCTGATCTTCGGGCATTAATTCGGGAAGCTTTTCACGCAGAATGTCCATTCCTTCTTCCAAATAAACATGAAAACGCCAAGGTTGGGTTAGCTTATGATTGGGCGCCCACACGGCGTTTTGAAGCATCTTTTCAAGCTGCTCTTTGTGCACTTTTCGTGCAGTGTAATGCTCAGGAGTTATGGTTCTTCGACTCTGAATGAGTCCGCTTATTTCGCTTAGATTGAATTTCATGTCTTGTTATGAATCGTGTTCCGCTATTTTTGTTCAAACTTAATCATGAAAACAATACTCATAACAGGAGCAGGCAGCGGAATTGGTGCCGCAGCGGCACATTCTCTTGCAGAAGAAGGAAACAATCGCCTAATTTTAGTGGGAAGAAACGAAGAAAAACTGAATGAAGTATTAGCAAAATTGCCGCATTCAGAGAATCACTGCGTGCTTGCCGCCGACGTGCGAAATGCTTCCGCATTTCGCGAAGGACTCAGAAATATTTTAGGCGACGGCAGTCTAGAATGCGTTTTCGCGAACGCTGGAGTCGGCGGAGAAAACGCCTACGGCGTAGATGATCGTTGGGACGAAATTGTTTCAATCAATCTTACCGGAACATACACCACCGTCATGGAATGCCTGCCGTACCTCAGAAAATCAACGGCCACCTACAAACACGTTCTACTCACAAGCTCCATACTCGCGCGTTTCGGTGTACCGAATCACAGCGCTTACATCGCTTCCAAAACAGCAGTACTCGGACTCACACGCGCATGGGCCGTTGAATGGGCACGTGAACAAATTTTAGTCAACGCCATTACACCCGGATGGGTAGAAACGCAGATGTCGAAAGACAGCATTCAACGCCATGCAGATCGAAATGCTTCGACCTATGATTCAGCGTACCAAGAACAAATGAATTACGTGCCTACCGGTAGAATGGCACAACCCGAAGAGGTAGGAAATTTTGTAGCGTTTCTTTTTTCAGGAAAACAAAATTCAATAACCGGACAGGCACTCGACATTAATAACGGAGCATACATGCAATGATGAAAAATATTCTTCTCCTTTTCGTTAGCTTGATTTTAGCGAGTCAGGTTAAAGCACAATTCACCAAACAAGATTCTTCTGTGGTGAAAGGTTTCTATTCAGAGGCACTTTCAACAGCGCAAGCATACAACGACTTGTACTACTTGTGTAAAAAAATTGGACACCGCATTGCGGGCTCAGAAGCCGCTGACAAAGCTATTCTTTGGGGAGATTCTGTATTGAAATCCATTCCTGCCGACAACGTTTTCCTCATGCCTGTTAAGGTTCCGAAATGGAAACGCGGCAAAAAAGAATTCGCAGCCATTTATGTTGGAAAAAAGAAAACCGAAATTCCCTTGCGCGCTTTGGGTGGTTCTGTTGGAACAAATGGTACACTGAAAGCAGAGGTAGTTGAAGTGAAAGACTTTGAAGACCTGAAAGCCAAAGGCGATCAAGTAAAAGGAAAAATAGTATTCATCAACAAAGCCTTCGATCCTGCAATCATCAACACCGGGTCTGCATACGGAAACACTTCTCCGATTAGAACCAACGGTGCTTCAGAAGCTGCGAAATACGGAGCAGTTGGATGCATCATTCGTTCATTGACTTCAGCCGATGATAAGTTTCCGCACACCGGAGCCATGCGCTACAAGGACGATGTAACCAAGATTCCAGCGGCTGCTTTGAGCAGCCTCGATGCGCATTTCCTTCACGAAGCGCTTCAATCAAATAAAAAAATCCTCTTCGAAATGCGCATGGAATGCGAGCGTTTCGACAGCGTCATGCAATCGAATGTAATCGGAGAAATCAAAGGAACTGTCTATCCAGAAAAAATTATTGTCGTAGGCGGACACCTCGATTCTTGGGATGTGGGTGAAGGCGCACACGACGATGGAACCGGCATTGTGCAAAGCATGGAAGTGTTGCGCATTATGAAGGCAACAGGATACAAACCTGCTTGCACCATTCGCGCGGTGCTTTACATAAATGAAGAGTTCGGTAACGATGGAGGAGAAACTTATGCGAAAGTTGCCAAAGAAAAAGGTTGGGAACACGTGGCTGCCATTGAAAGCGACGGTGGAGGATTCACACCGAAAGGATTTAGTTGCGATGCGCAAGATGGTCAAGTGGAATGGGCGAAATCACTCATGCCGTTCTTCGAGCCGTACAACTTATATTCCTTCAAAAGAGGTTGGAGTGGAGTAGACATTGGCCCGTTGAAAAACGGAAGCACCATGCTCTTCGCGTTAATGGTAGACGGACAACGCTACTTCGATTTTCATCACACAGACAACGATCGATTCGAAAACGTAAACAAACGCGAATTGGAATTGGGCGCAGCCTCTATGGCTTCGCTTGTTTACTTCATTGATCAGAAAGTTCAGAAAGAAACAACGCAGAAATAATTATCTGCCGTACATGTCTTTGTGCCAGGTGCTAGAAAACGGTTTCCATTTAGAAGTGGTCCAATCGCCTACTGTAGCAACGGTTGTATCCAAAACAAGTGTTTCATCGGTAAGTCTATTCGCTTTGCGAAGCGCCCAGAACTGTGCAATTCCTTCCGTTTGAATTTCGTTGTTTTCTTGAAATAGAACAGTTAATCTGTCGAACAAGTTCACACCCAAAGCATCGCCAATGCGAAGCACTTCTCTGTTTAATTTATCTATGCTGCATCCGGAAGCGAGCATAATATTTTCATCGGCAGCCACAACCAAGATGCGGTTCATTTCAATCCAAGCTTGTCCAGCCATCGCCTTTCCATGATTGTTCCAACCGGCAAGAAATTTTTCCAATTCTACTTCAATGAAGGAACACTGTTCGGTGGTAAGTAATTTGTTTGAAGTGAAGACCCAAAGTCTAGCATGAGGTGCAAGTTGAATTTCCATAATTAGAAAGATCGATTGAATAATTTTTTTGCTGGAATGAAGATGAGGACCAATACAGGTGACTGCACAATACCCATGATTCCGCGAACAGCCGGATAAACGAGTTCATCTTTGTGAATGAATTTTCCGAGCATGAAAGCGGCAATAGCGAAGGCCAAACAAATTCCTTCCACCAGAATAAAAATTTTAATTTCTTTTTTTTGGAATTGAAGGAAGTAGAGCGCAGTAATGTTTAAAATTGTGAATACCCCAATGGAAGCAAATGTGATGATCCATTTAAGCTTATTCAGTTGTGAGGCGTTCAGCGAGTAAAGCGTTTCAATGGTGCTGTGGCTGTAGTAATAATCGAAGTTCGATTTGCTTTTTTCCGCAGTGAGCAAATCAATTTTAGTTGCAGTATTCTGGAGGAAGAATCCCGGAATTTGCGCACCTTTTTCAAGAATGAAATTCACGTTCACCTTGGCCTGCTCTTGGTAAAATCCCAAGGCAATCATTGCGATGGCTATCGCAACTATGATGAATTTATTTTTCTTCGGTAGGGCCATTTGCAGTGACGTACAACTTCGACCACCACCACCAAAATGCAAAGACAACGGCGTAAACTAAGGCGGTGAATGTATAATCGTGATTAAATGCGAGATAGTCTTCGTTCCAATAAACAATGAAGGCCAGGGCCATAATACGCAGGATATTCATGAACTGAATCACGAATAGTCCAAGCGGGATAAACCAAAGTCTGTTTTTGTTTGTTCCAGGATAGGCCACCACGAAAATGATGAAGAGTGCCATTAGAATCATTCCGTCGCAAGGTGCTCCTACGGTCACGCCTGCGGTTCCGTCAATGGCAATGTGATTGCGATACAGCCCATCGTCGAAAATTCGAACCGTGAAGTTGAGTAATTGAAGGAAAGATTCAGCTCCTTTTACGAGGAAGTCGACAAGAATTTCATCAATGGGTGTTGAAGGAAGCAAATACAATTCATAAAAAAAATACCATCCGAAATAGAGGATGGTACCAATGACAAAAAATCGGATAATCGGATTTTTCACTTCGTATTTAAGATGCTTTTTTCTTTTTTAGGTCAAACGCTTTTTTACCGCCTAAGGCTGCGCCTGCTGCAATGAGTAAGCTTACGCCACCGTCGATTGGACAAACTGTACCGAAGGGACCACCACACGGCGCGGCTCCACCACTTGGCGGAGTTGGTGGGGCTTGACAAATTCCAATTGCAGTTACGCAGAAAAGGAAAATTGATAAAGCGATTAGTTTTCTAAGGCGGTTCATGTCACAAATATAATAGACTTTAATTATTTCCGAGCTCATTCAAGTGAAAATCTTCAATATTGGCACTCTTCCTTTATATTTGCTCTTATCGAGTGAACCCATGGCAGAAACTAAATCAAATTTTCTAGATGCAGACGACCTCAGGCCCATATTAAGGTTCCTGAACAAAAGTTGGTTCTGGATTGTAGCATGCGCGCTCATTGCATTCGTCGCCGCCTATTTCTACACCCATAGATTGCCGAGTATTTATGCTGCGAAAACAGAGATTTTACTACGCTCATCGGAGACATACGATTATCAAAAAAGTATGTACAGCGAATTGGGCTACATTTCTTTAATGCAGGACGTTACCAATCAAAAACGTATAATCGCTTCTTATGATATCGTAGAAAAGAGCTTGGAAAAGCTCGACTATACAATTTCTTATTTCTTGGTTGGAAGGGTGAAGACCTTACAAGTGGACGAATTCGATGCCATGAAGGTCAAATGCGATTGGAAAAAAATGGCAGCAGGAATGCATAATGTTCCGATAAATATTAAAGTTCTAGATATTGGCCATTATGAGCTGAGCTACGAATACGCAGGAAAACTTACTTCGGCCACTTATGAATTTGCAAAGGAATACATTGAAGAGCTTTTTACAATTCAATTGGATTTGGCTTCCCATATAGATGAATCGAGACTTTCCACGGTTACAGATCAAAGCTTCCAAATTCGAGTTAGACCAATGAAACATTTGGTTGATAAATACATGGGAGCGCTAACCATTGAAAATGTCGAATTCACAAGTATCTTAACGCTAACATGTAAGGATGAGCTGCCCACCAGAGCAAAAACCTTCCTGGATACATTGGCAAAGGTCTACATTGATTATACGCTGTACAACGAGATAGCTATCAATGAAAATACCCAGGCCTACATAGACATTCAAATTGATAAGATTGTCAAAATTATCGATTCATTGGAATTGGCAATGGAGACATTCAAAGACGCTAGAGATATTCTTGATTTGAGTAAAGAGCAAGACGCGGCATTTGCAGCATTAACCAGTTCTGATGTTACTCTCCGTGATTTGGAACTTAGACGAGAATCTATACAGGGCTTGGAGAATTTTCTTTTGAAGGAGCCGGATAGAGCGGTTATTCCACCAATGAATTATCTGCGCGAAGAGGATGTTACCTTAACCGAGTTGGTGAAAGACTTGTTTCAATTAAAACAAAAACGAAGCTCTTTATTGGTTGATGTAAAAGCCCCAGACAAACGCGTTCAGCGTGTGGACTCTACGCTACAGACTATTCGAAACAGTATTTTTAAATACACACGAGACACGAAAGTTGCAATTGATCAACGAATTAGAGATTTGAAGCTCCAAATCCTTGAATTAGAGGCGGAACTTGCAAATATTCCTAAAAGTGAGCGCGACCTCATGTCTATTGAACGTAAGCTTAAGGTGAACGAAGAGTTGTACACCTTCCTATTAGAGAAGAAGGCCAACACTGTCATCGCACGAGCGGCAATCATTCCTCAAACAAGTGTGATTGAAGCTGCCCGAAACATGGGCGTAGTGGGTCCCGACCGACAAAGTATTATTTATCTGTGGATAGGCGTCGGCATTCTTATTTCGCTGATTATTGGACTTATTCGAATGGTCTTCTTTGAGCATATTGAGCATTTGCGTGAATTGAAGCAACTAACAAAACTCCCTGTTATCAGCGGTATTCCGAACTATGAAGAAATTGAGCGGGATCCTATTGCCATACATGCAAACCCGAGGGGAAATGTGAGCGAGGCCTTCCGTACCCTTCGAACGAATTTGCAATACCTGCTGCCAGATAGTGGACAGAGTCTTATTTTGATTTCATCACTTCATCCCGGAGAAGGAAAAACATTTATTTCAACAAACTTGGCGGCCACCCTGGCCAAAGCATCGAAGAAAGTGCTTCTGTTAGACTTTGACTTGCACAAACCGAAAGTGCATAAAATGTTCCGTACAACAAATACTCAAGGGGTAAGTACCTATTTAATTGGAAAGGCTACTTTCGATGATGTCGTTTTTCAGTCAGAAATTGAAAATTTGGATATTGTACTTGCAGGCCCTGTTCCTCCAAATGCTTCTGAGCTTTTGCTTAACGCGAGAGTAGACGAGCTACTTGCGGAAGGATTGAAGCGTTATGATTATGTAATTATTGACACTCCGCCGATCATGCTTATTACAGACAGCTTGGTGCTGCTTGCCAAAGTGGATCGTGGAATTCTTGTTATGAATACCCTTAAAGCAACGAAGCAAGGTGTTCAATATCTAGAAGATGTGTTGAGTCAAAACAGTCTGAGCAATACAAGTATTTTGTTGAACAACATTAAGCAAAAACGTTGGAGATACTATTACGGAAAGTATGCTTATAGGTATGGTTATGGCTACGGTTATGGCTATGGTTATGGTTACGGCTATGGTTATGGTTACGGCTATGGTGGTTACGGTGAAGAAGGTAAGGCCAAGGGTAAAAAGAAGAAAGACAAATAATAGCGTAGATCATGGTATCGCTTATTATTACAACCTACAATTACGCCCAATTTATTGAACGTGCCATCAGAAGCGGTTTAGATCAATCGCTATCAAAAAATGATTTCGAAGTTATAGTTGTTAACGACGCTTCTACCGATGCAACTGAATCTATTTTAGAAAATTATTCCGACGTTGTAAGGGTGTATAACCTAAAGGAAAATCTTGGTTTGTCAGGAGCGAGGAATTTTGGAATTCGTAAGGCACGCGGGCAATTCGTTGCATTTTTAGATGCAGACGATTACCTTCATTCTGAATCACTTCGCGTACAGAATTTATTTCTCAACGAGAACAACGCCTTCGATGCAGTGGCAATAGATTATTATATGGTCAATGAAAGAGGTCAACACATAGAACATATTTCTTCGAGCGATAAACCCATTGCTTGTGGAATAATGTTTCGAAAAGATTACCTCTTCAACATTGGACTCTACGACGAAAATTTCACGGCGCGTGAAGAAGAGGATTTACGAATCAGATGGGAGCAAGCGGGTTACGGAATCTATCATATTCCAGTGCCGTTGTACAGATATCGCATGCACGAGAACAACCTCACGAAGGACAATCAGAAAATGTCTGAATCTCAACTGAAATTAAATCAGAAGCACAACAGATGATTAAATTTTTAGAGGGGGAACAAGTCTATTTGCGTCCGCTTACAATGGAAGATGCAAACGACATCTATTTGAAATGGTTGAACGACACGGATGTTACCCGGGGTTTGGCTTCAGGGTATTTTCCAACTACACAGCAAGAGCTTATCAATTACGTAAACGGTGCGCTGAGAGATCAGAATACAGTCTTTTTTGCGCTGTGTGAAAAAGAGAGCAATCTGCATATTGGAAATGTGAAAGTTGACCGCATCGATTGGATGGCTCGCACATGTGAACTCGGATTAATTATTGGAGAAAAATCCGCACGCGGAAGAGGGCTCGGATTTGAATCCATGAACATCGTTATCCAATACATTTTTGAAGAGTTAAACTTGAATAAAATCACGCTTGCTGTTTTCGAAAACAACCCGGGTGCTTTGAAGCTGTATGAAAAATTAGACTTTCAAGTTGAAGGACGATTTGTGAATCAGGTGTTCAAAGAAGGACGACTATGGGATAAAATCTATTTATCATTATTCAATCCGAGAAAATAATGAATCTCGCGCTGCTTCAAGCCCGAATGGGTTCCACACGATTGCCCGGAAAAGTCCTGAAGGAAATAAACGGAACGCCTGTCATTCAAGCATTAATCAATCGAGTTTCTCAAGCGAAGTGCATCGATAAATTAGCAGTAGTCACATCAACCAATGCCGAAGATGACGCGTTAGAGAAGTATTGCAATCAAAATAATATTTTAGTCTTTCGCGGTTCTGATTGGGACGTGCTTGACCGGTTCTATTCTGCTTCGATATTTTTCGGAGCGAAGGAAGGCGACAACATCATTCGCTTAACGAGTGATTGTCCTACTCATCACGGAAGCAGCGTTGACTGGGTCTATGAGCAATTTGTGAAGTTCGGTGTTGACTTGTTTTCCAACAGTAACGAAGAACCACATTTTTTGGAAGACGGATTCGATGTGGAAGTGGTAAAATTTTCTGTTTTAGAAAATGCATTTCAAAACGCGAAGCTTCACAGTGAACGCGAGCATGTCATTCCCTATGTGAAAAATTCAAAAAAGTTCACCTTGGGTTTTCGAAAGATGAACGACAATTGTAATTTCAAACTGTCTGTAGATACCCCCGCAGATTTTGCTTTTGTTGAAGCACTTTTTGCCGAATTTGGAAGCCGTGATTTCAACATAAACGATGTTGTACATTTGTTAGAAACCAAACCTGAATTGTTAAAGCTCAACGAAGAGAGCATTATCAATGCGGGATACGCAAAATCATTAAGAGAAGATAAAATTGTGAAATGAAAACGATAGCACTTCCACACATTACCAACTTCGCCAAGAGCGATGAGTATAGAAAAAAAATTCATGATTTAATTCCGGGCGGAGCACATACGTATTCCAAAGGAGATGATCAATTCCCAATTAAGTCGCCAGCTGCTATTACACACGCGAAAGGCGTGTATTGCTGGGATTTAGACGGAAACAAATATCTCGATACCCTCATGGGGTTGTACTCTGTTTCTTTGGGACATGCCTACGAGCCGGTCTTGGAAGCAGTGAGAAAACAATTGGAGAAAGGAGTGAACTTCACTCGTCCAAGTGTGATTGAAATGGAAATGGCAGAGAAGTTTCTCTCGCTTGTTCCGCAACACGACATGATCAAGTTCGCGAAGAACGGTTCTGTTGCAACAACAGCTGCGATTAAACTTTCTCGCGCTTACACCGGAAAACATTTAATCGCTCGTCCGGCTGAACATCCTTTCTACAGTTACGACGATTGGTTCATCGGCTCAACCGCTTGCGACTTCGGTATTCCGAAAGAAATAAAACAGTTCACTGTTACTTATAAGCAAGATTCAATTGAAGATTTAGAACGCTTGTTCAACGAATACCCAGGCCAAATTGCTTGTGTAATTTCTGAGCCAGAAAAATGGAATGTGTTGGAGCCCGACTTTTACAAGAAGGCCATTGATCTGGCGCATGCCCACGGTGCTTTGTGGATCATGGATGAAATGATTACGGGATTCAAATCTGATTTCCCAGGGTCTATAAAAAAATTCAACGCAGAGCCCGATTTCTGCACGTGGGGAAAAGGCATCGCAAACGGATTTTCTTTCTGCGCCCTAACGGGCAAAAAGGAGATTATGGAATACGGCGGTATTCGCAGAAAAGGCGAGCCGAAAGTATTTTTAGTAAGCACTACACACGGCGGTGAAACGCACGGTATAGCTGCTGCTCTTGCAACGATTAATGTCTTTGAAAACAATCCGGTTATTCAACACAACCATGCGATTGGAGATTACTTCATGAATGGAGTGAAAGGAATTTTAAGTCGAAGAAAATTGGAAGACTACTTCGAGTTAACTGGATTCAATTGGTGTGTTGGATTGGTGGTGAAGAATCAGAAGAAAGAACCGTGTATGTTCTACAGAACACTGTTCATGCAGGAAATGATTCAACGTGGAGTTCTTTACCAGGGAATTCTTTCTCCATGTTTCTCGCACACGCAAGACGATATAGATTTCATGCTTGCTGCTTTCGATGAGAGTTGTGAAGTGTTTGAACGAGCGTTGGAAGACGGTGTAGAGAAGTATTTGGTGGGTGAAGAAATTAAGCCTGTTTTCCGAAAATTAAATTAAGATGGAACCACTTCGTACAACAGACGCAACGCAAATCGATTTCAGAAAAAAATTCGATTTAACCGATAAGGTTATTGTTATTACAGGTGCTTGCGGATTGGTTGGAAGAGCCTTCTGCGAAGCCGTTGCGCAATTCGGAGGAGTTGTTGTTGCAGCTGATATTGAATTGGCGAATCCAATTCAATTTGCGAGTGAGCTTGCTGCACGCAACAATACAAAGGCCTTGGGATTTGTTTTAAATGTCGCCAACAGAGTTTCTGTTGAAGCATTGAAAGAAAGTATACTTTCTTCGTTCGGAAGAATAGACGGATTGGTGAACGCTCACCAGAATAAAACGCATTTAAAGTTTGAGCCGTTTGAAAGTGTTTCCGATGAAAACTGGGATACTGTTGTTGATGTGAATTTGAAAGGCACGTTTTTAATGTGTCAAATTATTGGCTGCCACATGGCAGAGAACGGCGGCGGTAGCGTTGTAAATATTCCTTCCACCTACAGCGTTGTTGCCCCGAATCAGAATTTATACAAAGGAACTTCCTTGGGTTGTCCCGCCGCCTATAGCGCCTCGAAAGGCGGTATTGACGCACTTTCCAGATACTTGGCTTCTTATTGGGCTACGAAGAAAGTGCGTGTAAACATGATCACTCCACACGGCGTGTGGAACAATCACGAGGTGCAATTCGAAGAAAATTTCGCGCGCTTCTCTCCAATGGAAAGATTGAGTTACAATCACGAAGTGGCAAGCGCGCTCATCTATTTACTCAGCGATGCTTCCTCGTATGTTACCGGAGATAACATGAAGGTTGAAGGCGGTTGGACCGTTTGGTGATATGCAGGAAAAACTAGCCACATATTTTGAAAGACTTTGGCCCATCTGCCGAAGCATCACTGGAAACGGACTGCGCGAGTCGTTCCGCATTCTGCAAGAAATTGTTCCATTCGAATTAACAGAAGTTCCTACCGGAACGCAAGTCCACGATTGGGAAATTCCGAAAGAATGGAACATTCAAGATGCCTACATTCTTACTCCAGATGGAAGGAAAGTGGCCGATTTCAAATTGAATAATTTACACGTGTTGAATTATTCCAGTTCAGTGGACATGGAAGTCACACACGAAGAACTTTCGAAACACATATTCACACTTCCAGAACAGCCAACGGCCATTCCCTATGTGACTTCATACTACGAAGAGAAATGGGGATTCTGCCTTTCGCACAACGAATGGATTTCCCTTCCGAAAGAGGGAATGTACCGCGTGGTGATTCAATCTGAACTAACAGAAGGAAGCCTCACCTACGGAGAAGCAATACTGAAGGGCGATTCAGAAAAAGAAATTCTTTTTTATTCGTACTTGTGTCATCCAAGCATGGCAAACAACGAGCTCAGCGGTCCTTTGGTCTTAGCCATGCTCTATGAAAAGCTGGCTGCCCTTCCACAAAGAAAATACACCTATCGATTTGTTCTTGCTCCCGAAACCATTGGTTCAATCGCCTATTTGTCGAAGAATGGAAGTGCATTGAAAGAAAAGCTAGAAGCAGGTTGGGTCTTGACGTGTTGTGGCGATTCTGGGAAAATTCATTACAAGAATTCAAGAAGAGGAAATGCACTTGTTGATCGCGTGAGTAAACACATCTTGAATCAACTTCCACTTGAATGGAACGATTTGGAATTTTCTGTTGGCGGAAGCGATGAGCGTCAGTTTTGTTCTCCCGGATACAACTTGCCTGTGGGCTCATTCATGCGCACGCCTTATCAGCGTTATGCCCAATACCACACCTCGTTAGACAATCGCGATTTCATTTCCATTCCTGCCATGGAAGAAGGTGTAGAGATCTTATTTCAAATGGTGTTGGCTCTTGAAATTAACGAAACTTACGAAGCCGTTGTTCAATACGGCGAACCGCAATTGGGTAAGCGCGGATTGTATCCGAGTTCAAACATGCCGAACACAGACCAGCGACAAATGGTGCACAACATGATGCATCTCATCAATTGGTCAGATGGTGAACATGATTTGTTAAGCATAGCCGATAAAAAGGGAACCGCAATGTTTTATTTCGCTCCTTTGGCGAAACTTTGCGAAGAGAAGGGTGTTCTAAGAAGGAAATAACCCAATTGAATTGTACATTCGCATCTTAAATTTTTTTAATATGAAATCATTAGTAGAAGCTTTTCCAACACATTTGAAAGAAGCCTTGGCAATTGGTCAAAGTGCAACGTTCACGAACACCGACAAACAATTTGAAAACATAGTGATCTCTGGTTTAGGAGGTTCAGGTATCGGCGGAAAGATTGTTTCTCAATTGGTAGCAGACGATTGCTGCCTACCTATTATTTGCACGAACGACTACGTTCTTCCTGCATTCGTAGGTCCGAAGACATTGGTTATTATTTCTAGCTACAGCGGCGAAACAGAAGAAACTGTTGCAGCATACAACGAAGCAAAAGCAAAAGGCGCAACCATTTCTTGCATCACCAGTGGTGGCAGAATTGCAGCAGCAGCAGCGGCAGACGGATACAACTGCATTATTATTCCGGGTGGACAACCTCCAAGAAGTATGTTCGGATATAGCTCTGTTCAAGTGTTATTCACCTTGAAAGCTTACGGAATTTACAACGGAAACTTCGAAACTGAAATCAGCAATTCAATCGATTTGATTCATGCTGAAATAGCGAACATTCGCACCGAGACAAAATCAATCGCAGAGAAAATTGTTTCTCGCATTCCAGTTTTATACAGCGAAGCGAGCTACGAAGGTGTTGCTATTCGTTGGAGACAACAAATTAACGAGAACTCGAAAATGCTTTGCTGGCACCACGTTTTCCCAGAGATGAATCACAACGAATTGGTGGGTTGGACAGGCGGAGACAACCGCGTTGCGGTGTTGATGCTTCGCACAGAAGACGATCACAAGCGTTCACAAATTCGCATGGACATCTGTAAAAAATTAATGGGTGAAAAGTGTGATACCATTATTGAAATCCACGCGAAAGGTACAAGCAGACTTGAAAGAGCTTACTACTTGATTCACTTAGGAGATTGGTTAACGATTGATCTTGCTGAATTACGTAACGAAGATGCTACGGCTATTCCAGCAATTATTTTCTTGAAAAACGAGCTTTCGAAAATATGAGTAAACCCGTTGTTTCCTTCAGAGATTTAGGTCTTGCGCCTTACAAGGAAACATGGGATTTTCAGGAAGAGTTGTTTGAACGCAACGTTCAACGAAAACTTCAAAACAGATCAGAAGGAAAAGCAGACGGAGAGGGAACAGAAGATGTTCTTCTCTTCGTTGAGCATCCGCATGTATATACCTTAGGAAAAAGCGGAGACATCTTTCACTTGCTCGTTTCAGAAGAGAAATTGAAAGAGATTGGCGCAACGTATTATCCCATCAACAGAGGCGGAGACATCACCTATCACGGTCCTGGACAAATAGTGGGTTATCCGCTTTTAGACCTCGAGCATTTCTTCACGGACATTCACAAATACATGCGCTACTTGGAAGAGGCAATCATTCGCACCATTGCGCATTACGGACTTGTGGGTGGAAGAATTGATGGGTTGACTGGTGTTTGGCTTGATATCGATGATCCAAAGAAATCGCGAAAAATTGCTGCGCTCGGAGTGAAATGCAGCCGTTGGTTAACCATGCACGGATTCGCGTTCAACGTGAACACTGATTTGAATTATTTCAACTTCATCGTACCGTGTGGAATTACCGATAAAACAGTCACCAGCTTGTCGAAAGAATTGGGTCGTGAAATGGATATGGATGAAGTGAAACGAATTCTG